>NZ_LZHM01000113.1:0-886 GCF_001690875.1 Gilliamella sp. wkB18 | reverse complement strand
AATATTAGGTAGTAGTTTACTGATGTTATCGTTACTGACAGGGTGCGATTTTACCGATTATAAAACGCGAATTCAAAGAGAAAACGATATTAATAACCCAACAGGAAATAAATCAGTTTGTTTGGCTGTGGGAGATTTAACTGAGGATATGTATCCTTATACTATTCAATATATTGAAGGCGAAATTGATCCTGATGATGCATGGGATAAAATCGCCGCCAATAATGAGCTTAATTTAAAACTATCCCTCTATGCTAAAGAGGGATTATTTACTGAAGAGCTGGTTGGTCATGACGGCGATAAGCCCCTGTACCGTTATAATTTAACGGAAGAAGGTCGCAAATACGTAGATTGGTGGGGGGGAACTAACTTCTGCTTTGGTCGGGTTGTGGTTGAGAAAGTTATGGGAGTTGACGACCAATTACAAGGTCAGCGGGTGATCATTTTTACCTACCATTTAGAAAATGTGCCAAATTGGATAAAAAATAAGGATATTTATAGCTTATATAAAGGTTATGGCGGTTTAGAGAAAGCCGTATTGGGTGAAAGACCTGTTAAAGGTGCGCATAACTATAGTATTTCTTCTGATGGAAGATTAAGCTTAATAAGGGCTAGAAGTGGTAGTTATATTTTATAAAATTATTTTAATTCATTAGATTACTGTTAAGTTTAAGATTTGCGGGGTAAAAAAGTGTTTCCATACTTACTGTCATACCAATATACAGCTGATACGAGCCATAAGCCGAAGCAGTGACAGAATCGATTAACAAATTTTAACTAACAGGTAATAACTGATGAAAACACAAATCAAAAAAGTCTTAATATTAGGTAGTAGTTTACTGATGTTATCGTTACTGACAGGGTGCGATTTTACCGATTATAAAAC
>NZ_LZHM01000112.1:0-8420 GCF_001690875.1 Gilliamella sp. wkB18 | reverse complement strand
ACTTTTAACTTTTTGGTTAAACTTAGTGTACTCTTTCATACTTACTCCTGTAGTAACAGAAATAAGCAGAAATCTACTTGGCTTTGTGTGAATAATTTCTTCGTGTTGGACCACAAGAAGAAGAATTATTCAGTAGACCAAATAAATTCTACTTCTCTGTCACATGGTAAAATTGTTAGAGTAGGGAAATGGGCTTGTTTAACTTGCCTGTTTCCTTCCTCACCCAATCATTCCCGAAGAAATGACCACAAAAGGATTAGCCAACATCTTACGATGAAAGACCAGTTAGAAGTCTGCACCCTTTCGGGTTAGGTCATGTTTCATACCCTATATCAGCCATTACAGCCAATCATTCGCTTTCTCTAACCTCCCTTACCTGCACCCCCAACAGTATCGCTTGCGCTCTACCTGCCTTTCGGCGGAAATACAGGCTTACCAAGTTCCATTATTATCACATAAATAGTTAAGATGCTGCCTGTTCGCCGATAGTGTTTATGATGACGTATCCCCAATGTAAAAAGAGATATCCCACTATATACCTTTTTGGTTAGAGCTTGTCAGTAGCTTAAGCTCTTTACAATTCACGACGTTTATCAGCAATTCACTTACGTTCATCTTTCTATTTAGCCTAGCCCCTCATGACATGCTACTTGCCATTACTTAATGTTACCTCACGATACGCATTAACCTTGCTATTCCTCAAGGGGGTACATTGTTAGGAAGCTCCATACCAGACCGTTGCCAATCTCGCACTATCCCTAGGCTACTGTTAGTCATATAACAGGTTGACTCATATTTTATATAACATAGTGCCTATAAAATATGCCAACAATGATAATAACAGCTTGTGCACTTATTTAACTTCACAATAGGTCAATTCTAGCTTAAACTATATGCTGATGGGTTCTTTCGTTTCCTTGGTCAATTCAATAATTTCTTATTGAATACCTTGGAAATTCCAGAATATCAGATATGATTAATTGAATTGTCCAAAGAATTAGTTCTTTAAATATATGAGATTTGTCTCTCACAGACTAAAAATTATTCTTTACCGAATATAGGTTACACAATATCCTTTCGGACATGTGTAACGTCCTACTCAGATATTGTGAAGGGTAGCTAATTAAAGTTGTTCACTTTAATAGCCCACCTAACTTTATTGAATAAAATCAATAAGTTAGGTGCCATAAGCACGCCCTTGTCGCACATACATAAATAGAGTAACTGATCAGATTTTGTTTTACGAATAAAAGCACAGTAGTTATCATTGGCATAGAGCAAGCGATCATCGGCATCGGTTAGAGAATTGCCGCCTTTTACTAAATCGCCTATCCAACCAAAAATTTGGGGTTGATATTGTGATGGCATTGTTTTACTCCTTAATTTAAATTTTATTGTTTTTAGTCACGATTAATGGCACGTCTTCACGGTTATTGTAAAGTCGGCGGCTTTATCCTTTCCCGCCCTAAACTATTGAAATTTATTGTTTTATATGATGCCGTTGTTTGATTTCGGCTAGCTCTGCTTGCGATGTGGCATTAAACGCTTCGACCATCCATTCTGGCCAGCCTTGTCCTTTAATAATGTTGTCTTTAAATTGAGTTTCTTGTTCCCATTTGTATTTGCCGTCGTTTAGACCGGCTAATTTGTTCGCGCACATAAAATTATTAACCCAACCCCAAACCAGATAACTACCTATGCCACCACGTAATGGGTCTAACAAAATGTGGTCGATTGTTTTATGGGTATTCGGTTTGCACACCATTAATATAGTGGTGTTGAGTGAAGAACGTGAAAAATTATGCACCACCACCCCTTGTAAATGGGCCCAGTCATATTCTTTTATGCGTTTTTTATTGGGATGCAAAAAGGTTAGTGGATTGCGTAACACTTTAAAATTAAAAAAATAGCTTTCATTGATATACACTTTACCCGTTTTGCGGTTAAAAATAATAGGGCTTCCTCGGCGTGTAAATAAGTTATGATATAATTCAGGAATGCAAAGGTACAAAGCAACGATGCAAGCAATCAATGTAACTATCACTGTAATGAATATAGCTGACTCTGTTATAGGACTTAAATCCAAAATCAATGAAAAACCCAAATATATAATGGGTATTGAAAGAATTAAAACAATTATAAGCATAAATGAATAAAAAATTTGACTAGATTTTGTTTTACGAATAAAAGCACAGTAATTATCATTGGCATAGAGCAAGCGATCATCGGCATCGGTTAGAGAGTTGCCGCCTTTTACTAAATCGCCTATCCAACCAAGAATTTGGGGTTGATATTGTGATGGCATTGTTTTACTCCTTAATTTAAATTTTATTGTTTTTAGTCACGATTAATGGCACGTCTTCACGGTTATTGTAAAGTCGGCGGCGTTATCCTTTCCCGCCCTGAGCTATTAAAACTTATTGTTTGACATGATGCCGTTGTTTAATTTCGGCGAGCTCTTCTTGCGATGTGGCATTAAACGCTTCGACCATCCATTCTGGCCAGCCTTGTCCTTTAATAATTTTTTCTTTAAATTGGGTTTCTTGTTCCCATTTGTATTTGCCGTCGTTTAGACCGGCTAATTTGTTAGCACACATAAAGTTATTGACTCAACCCCAAACCAGATAACTGCCTATGCCAGCACGTAATGGGTCTAACAAGATATGGTCGATTGTTTTATGGGTATTTGGTTTGCACACCATTAATATAGTGGTGTTGAGTGAAGAGCGTGAAAAGTTGTGCACCACTACCCCTTGTAAATGGTCCCAGTCATATTCTTTTATGCGTTTTTTATTAGGATGCAAAAAGGTTAGCGGATTACGTAACACTTTAAAATTAAAAAAATAGCTTTCATTGATATACACTTTACCCGTTTTACGGTTAAAAATAATGGGGCTACCTCGGCGTGTAAACAGGTTTTGATAGAATTCAGGGATAATAAATATATATAAAGCAACTAAAGAAGCAATTAATATCACGATGAAATTAATCATCAAGAAAGTTTCTTTTCTTAATGCTAATTCTAAAATTAAATTTATAGATAAGTAGATTAATGGTATTGAAAGGACAAAAAGAACAAAAAGCATGGATAAGTAAAATATTTGATCTGATAAAGTTTTACGAATAAAAGCACAGTAGTTATCATTGGCATATAGAAGACGCTGATCCGCCCCCGTTAAATAGTTACCGCCTTTTACTAAATCGCCTATCCAACCAAAAATTTGGGGTTGATATTGTGATGGCATAATTATCCCTTATTCCTTAATCATCTTGGTTATTCCGTTATATGGTGCCGTTGTTTAATTTCAGCGAGCTCTTCTTGCGATGTGGCATTAAACGCTTCTACCATCCATTCTGGCCAGCCTTGTCCTTTAATAATTTTTTCTTTAAATTGAGTTTCTTGTTCCCATTTGTATTTGCCGTCGTTTAGACCGGCTAATTTGTTCGCGCACATAAAGTTATTGACCCACCCCCAAACAAAATAACTACCTATGCCACCACGTAATGGGTCTAACAAGATATGGTCGATTGTTTTATGGGTATTTGGTTTGCACACCATTAATATGGTGGTGTTGAGTGAAGAGCGTGAAAAGTTGTGCACCACCACCCCTTGTAAATCTGCCCAGTCATATTCTTTTATGCGTTTTTTATTGGGGTGCAAAAAGGTTAGCGGATTGCGTAACACTTTAAAATTAAAAAAATAGCTTTCATTGATATACACTTTACCCGTTTTACGGTTAAAAATAATGGGGCTTCCTCGGCGTGTAAACAGGTTTTGATAGATTTCGGGAATAATAAGATAAATAGCAACACAGCAAATAGTAAATGCTGATATACCTAATATGTTTATTTTTGATTCATTTTCAATATTAAATAAAAAAATTAATAGTATCCATAAAATGGTTGCTAAAGTTAAAAAAATTAACACAATTAAATAAATACACAAATAAAAAATCTGATCGGATTTTGTTTTACGAATAAAAGCACAGTAGTTATCATTGGCATAGAGCAAGCGATCATCGGCATCGGTTAGAGAATTGCCGCCTTTTACTAAATCGCCTATCCAACCAAAAATTTGGGGTTGATATTGTGATGGCATTGTTTTACTCCTTAATTTAAATTTTATTGTTTTTAGTCACGATTAATGGCACGTCTTCACGGTTATTGTATTGAACAATGATTTGATATTTTACAATATTAAACACACCTATCGTGCCAGCGATCCATTTATTGATAATAAGCCCATTTTGCACTGGCTCGTCACTATTGGTTGTGGTTTTATCAGTAAGATGATTGGCCGATGTGGTTAAAGTAAATTCGTTTGGCTCGTCAATTTTACTATAATCGGGTATTGGGAGCCGAGTCAGTACGCCGATATTACGATCATACTTATCAAAATAGGCTTTTTTATCCGTCGAAATAAGATTTAGGTCACCATAGTTTTTGCTGATGGCTAATAACGTTATTTGTTGCGAGGTGATACGGTATTTTAGATCGATATATTTTTCGGGCAGAGGGTCTGGCTCACTTTTTAGATTTGGGTAATCATTAATAAATAAGCGAATTAGCGCAATTGCACTTTCGTTTTGATTGTATTTGGCAAAATCGGGAATATCCAAATAAAAATAGATATGCCGTTGAAATGGATTTGGTGCATCGGGCTTAACTAGTATTTCTGTTGTTGATGGTACATGATACAGCGGTTTTAAACGAATAAAGGTTTGAATATTATAAACCATAATCGCATAGTCGTTGAGCGCTAAACCAAAACCCGCGTGAGTGCTGTATTCATCTTCGTGATAGGCTTGATAGCCTAAATAGTCCAATTCTTCTTGCTTACCAAAGCAGCAACGGTTTAACCAGTGCTGAATAGCCGTAAAATTATCGTACTTTTTACTAAACATAACTGCGATTGAACCACTAATGATTAAAATAGCCCCCACAATCACAGTTATCCATGAACTAGCTAATGCTGCTATAATAGCACCGCCACCTAACATAAATGCTCCTCCTATCCTCATTATGAGATAACTTTTATTCTCCATATTCATCATATCAAACGAACTTTTTAGCTCACCGATCGCATCTAATACCGTGATCGTAGCCGTTGCTCTAGAAACAGTTTTACTGATTATAGTATTGAGCTTAATTTGTGCTTTGATTGGACGCACATTTTTACCAGCGTTAATCGCTTCAGCCATTTGCATATTGAGTTTGATATTTTTATATTGGTTAGTTAAGTCGATGCTAGTTAGTACCAGTGACACCAGATCTTTAAGCATTTGCCCTTTTAGATCGGTTTCACCGTTACCTTCTTTTGCTTCATCCCACTCTTTAAGCATATCGCTAATGTTTATTAGGGTCAGGGTGCCTAATATGCCGTTCACTGCAAGACTGATACCAAAAGTTATTTTCCCTGTTCTGGCGTTTTGATTAGCGGTTTGTAGTTCTACCTCATTATAGATACGTTCTAATTCATGTTGCGCTTTGTCTATCACACCACCCGCTTTTGATATTTTTTCGTTTATTTTAGCTTTTGCTTGTTCTAGGGCTTTATCACTGGTTTTGCTTAATACTTCAGTGGTTGAGGCTTTGCCTTGATTCACTTTTTCTATGTTTTCAAGCAGTGTTTTTTGTTTATGGATTAATTTGAAATAATCTTTATACTTTTGCTCCATAAATTGTTTTAAGCTGTATGGGCTTAATGTACCATTGGTGCTATTAATAAAGTCTACAAATAAGGCTTTACTGACTTTATCAGGAAAGCATAGGGTAAATTTCGCTTTTTGCATTTTGCCCGAGCCGGTTTTAATTGGCTTTTCATCAATATCAACACTTTCTAAAAAGGCAAGCTCATGCGGGTGATAGGCGCCACGATTGTAAAAACCACGATGCATTTGGGTTAATAGATTTTGAATTTTTACGATATTTTCTGGTTTAATTTGCACGTTTATTTCAACCGGTAGCGCCCCTAGTTTGGCGAGTTCATCAAATGCATTTAGCCGCATCCAGTGCGATTTTATCGGTTTAAGTAGGGTGTCTTTAGCCAGTATTGCCTGTTTTTTTAGTGCCGTGCGGTTAAGTAAACTTTCACTATATTGGGTTGATACTTGAGTGTGTTGTGTTGAACTAGCAAGCTTTGATAATTCGTTATTTACCACTTCAAGGTTTTTATTTAATTCCCTATGCTTCGTTTCATAAACCTTTTTTTCACGTCTGAGTTTTTCTTGCGCTACCGGATCACTAACTGGAATCTGTTTTTTTTGTTGTTCAAGCTCGTCAATTTTTTGTTTATTTTGTTCAATTTTAGCTTCCAACTCGGCTTTGTTTTTTTCTAATACGATTTTTTTATTGTTTAGCTCTTTATCCCTCTTTTTTTCTACCATTGCAGTAGAAACAGTACCAATAAACTCCGTTGATTTTGATAACCAGTCGGTTGGTGTTATTAATTCGTTCGTTTTTAAGTCTACGTAGACAGGCTCGTCACGATCAATACCTTTTGCGTTATTATATTCGGTAATGTAATAGATACTTTCAGGATTACTGAGCAGCTCGTCCCACAGGGCGCTGTCTTGATCGAGTTTGATTTCGGAATGAGTGGTATCGACTAAAATAGAGCCCACTTCTGATGCGTGCACCAATTGCGTCGTTTCAGTACTGAAATCAAATTCACGTTGCCAAAAATGATTGGTGTTAACACTTTTGGGTTTGGTTTTGCTAAATTGCGAGACAATCCCTTGTTTGCCAAATAACCAACGGACATAGGTAAAATAGTCCTGCGACCACTCTTTATGGTAATCAACCACTTTTTGATAAGCGGATTCTAATTCCCCTTTAAAGGTATCAACTTTACCTTGATCCACACAGCTATCAAAATCATTGAGTTTTTCATCTTTCATCGATTTTAATTTGCTTATACTTAATGCCTTTCTAGTGATATCCTGTGATCTAGCTGTAATAGAATA
The DNA here is from genome assembly GCF_001690875.1 of Gilliamella sp. wkB18. NCBI lineage: Bacteria > Pseudomonadati > Pseudomonadota > Gammaproteobacteria > Orbales > Orbaceae > Gilliamella > Gilliamella sp. wkB18. Next base: position 1,455 of record NZ_LZHM01000112.1, on the reverse strand, counting down.
CCCTTCAGGGTTATTTTTTATTAAATTTTCATGTTCTTGTTCTAAAATTGCTATTTTATGATCAAACGAAGTTACAATCGAAGTTCGGTACTGTTCCATTAGCTGTAAAATTATCCGCTTTTTAAACATAACTGGTTGATAATAATCAAATTTTCTTTTCAATGCAGGATTGATGGTGTGGAGCATGTTTTTTGCTCGTTGTTCGTAGATTTTTGTTGCTTTGTCTAAATCGTCAAAACCATCGATTAATTCTTCTGCTAAATTCACTTCTTCTGTGGTTAACGGTATTTCGTTAAACATATGCAGGTGCGATACCCGTTGCGAGTTGAGCTCTTCGGCGATGCCTAAAGTGTCTTCCAGCACGACGCCGCAGGATATCGGTTTATCCCCTTGGTATAATTGATTGGTATGTAGCACATATTTTAATTTTTGGTCTTTTAAACGGGTAAACCCATGTACCGATTCAAAATTATCAAGATGCTCATCAAAACGAAATTCCAGTACTTTGCTGTTTTCTGCTTGGTAAGTTTGATAACTACTACCAAAAATATCTTTAAACGGTACGGCTCGGTTGCCAGTTGCCTCAGACGGTGAGTCTTTGAGTTTTTGTATATCAATTTGGGTAAAACGGGATAGCGCTTGGCTATCTTGTTCTTGTAGGTAATCATCAATGGTTGTTTTCGACCAAGGTCGTGAACAATAAGCCACCCAAGCTTGCGTAAAGTTTTTATCATCAAGATTGATGAACGATGCCGGAATAGAATGGCAAGCTTTGTTACACGCTTTTGATAAAGGTCTTGGCTCGGTATTGGGCAGGTCATGGTAGTTTCTTAAACGTAGTGCCCCATCAATGCATTCATACGCATGGAGTATTCGGCTATGGATGTCGTCGCCTTTTTGTTGCATCACATACACATAACCTTTACGCAAAATACGCAGTACATAGCTATAATATTCTAATGCCTCTTCTGGCATGCGGTTTTTAAAATCTAAATTTTTAGCGTAATCGGCTAACTCTTGATAAGTGGCGTTGACTTTTTTTGTTAAACTCGACGTTGTTTTTATCACAGCCTGACGCAGTAAAAAAACCGGTAGCCCAGTTCGTTCACAGACAGGGCAAGCGCCCGATGCTTGGATTACATTTTCTAACGCAAGGTTTGCTGCTTTCTTCATCTTATATCCTTTATTGCTTGTTTTATTTGTTATTCGTTAATCGAAAGTGATGAGATTTCAAGGTGAATCTGGGCGTTAATAACGTGTTTTGAGAATGTGCTCGGCTCTTTTTGCGCTTTGGCTATTTGTTCAAGCACGTTAGGCTGCTGAGTAAATGCAGTTTGGTACCTTAAGCCATTTAATCCCCAAAATTGAATATCGTTAGCGTCAGTTAAGCCTAATTGATAAGCTTGTTCAACCAGTTGTGTTGCTTGCATAATCACCTTGTTATCAAGGGGGAGC
>NZ_LZHM01000111.1:0-2472 GCF_001690875.1 Gilliamella sp. wkB18 | reverse complement strand
ACTCTCCACCGGCAACAGCGTTACTTTAACCAGTGAAAACCAAACTGACATTGCCGCCTTAAAAAACCTTACCCTCTCATCGGGCGAAGCGATGGGCTTATTTGCCCACAAATCAGGCATGAAACTGTTTGCCAACCAAGGCGATATTGAAGTGCAAGCCCAAAACGCCAATCTCAACATGGCAGCTAAGCAGGATATAAAAATTGACAGTGTCGATGGTGAGCTCACTGTCACCGCAAGCGAACAGCTTACGTTAATGTGTGGCGGCTCATACATAAAAATCAGCGAAGAAGGCATTGAACTGGGCACACAGGATAATGTTTATCTGAAGTGTAATGTCATGCAAAAGATGGGAGCGGCGAGTATAGAAAATAACACAAATAGCTTCTTGAAAAGTGATGTTGACATCGCGCTTACAAGATTAATAAATAGTGAACATATCGATTTTTCAGGATAAAGGTATAAACAATGGCACTAACACCAATTAAAAAATGGAAATATCCCGTTATTGTAAATGAAAAACAACAAGTAAGCGCTAATGCTTATTATAAAGCATTAATGTCGGCATCTAGAGGGTTTTATCCTGTCAGTATAAACAAACAGGTACATGGTGGAATTCATTTCGATCATAATGTTCTTAAGGAATTAGGTGATGTAAAAGTACGTAAAGTGCATTGCATTGCTGATGGTGAAGTTATAGCTTATCGGGTTAATGATCATTATCAAAAAGTTGATTATGGTGAAAAAGTTAGTTTTTTCTCAACGGGTTTTGTTTTGGTTAGACACCTATTGGAAATGGATCGTATAGAAGAAGTCGCTGAGGCAGAAAGCAATACCCCAACGAATAACAACACAACGCAAGCATCAGAAACAACGACTAAGGCAGCTCAAACATCTAGTGCTACTACAAATCCAACTACAGATACCTCAACGCCATCAAATGAAGCGTCAACCACGGAAGCAGCAGAATCTAAAAAAGAAAAACAGCCGGGACATCGTCTTTATTTTTACAGTTTGTATATGCATCTGGCTGATACTCAATATTACGATGATAACCCAGAAGAACCAGTACCAGCATTTTGGGAGCGCGATATTTATCGCGTTAAAAGTAATAAGGCATTAGATTTTGTAACAGGGGTAAATATTCGAAAGACACCAGATAGTTCAAAGAGTACTAATATTTTAGCTGTATTACAATCGGGTACCAAAGTGAATTTAAATCTTGATTTACATGAACAAAATTATAAATGGTATGCTGTTTCGTCTTTAGTGGAAGGGTATTGTTCGATACCTAAATTAACACCTTATGATTATAAGGGAAATAAAATTATCGGTTGGATTTACAATCAGACTAAAAAACCACTCACTGTTCCGATAGTTGAAATAACTGGAAAAGATAGCAATTTCGCCAAATCCAGAGGGATAAGAATAAGGGATGAGAATAAAAAAAATATTATTTCCATGCTACCTGAAGGTACTCAAATTAAAATATCCGGTACCAAAAAACCGAAAAATTTTGTTGAATTAATCGAAGTGATTCGAGATGGAAACCCCACTATTCCTTTACCAGCAGGGAAAAAATACGTTTATTTTGGTTGTCTTGAAAATATAATTAGAGGTAAAAAATATAATGAGGTTGTGGTATTAGATAAACCTTTTCCAATTGTAGCAGGTGATTTAGTTGGGCATATTGGTCATAATCAAGATAAGGCGATTGATAAAAAAAAAGATAAAGAGGGGAATTATATTGATATAGAAACCCTACCGCTTGCACAAGGTATGAAAGGGAGCGAATTTCAACCGAATTTACATGTTGAGTGTTTTACCTGTGAAGACTTACCAAAGTACATTAGCCAAACTCAAGCAGAGGCGAGAAAACTAGCCGATGAAGATAAAACACTATTAGCTATATCAAAAGGCGTTAAAGTACTGACACTACCAAGTCAAGCAGACACAACCGTTGGAACACCACTTAAAGGCACTAAAATAAAAGTGCTAAGTAAAGAAACCAATATAAACTGGTTACAAATAGAAATTAAAACCTCTGCAACAGACAAAAAAACATTATGGATTGAAAATACGCAGGAGATAGCAAAAAAAGCAAAATCTAATGGTGAAATTGAATTAGCTACAAATACAGTGGCATGGAGCAAACACCCCTTACAAGCAAGCCAATTAACGAGCAGCAATTATAATATTGGCACAGCACTACTACTTGATATGGGAGATAATAAGGTTAAAACAAGAAATAATCGAGCGGTGGATGAGCAAGATACGTTATGGATACAAATAGAAAAAGTACTTGACGATAAAAATACCACTATATCGTCAAGTTGGCTATCAACTAAAAGCGAAGGCGTGAAGAAAGTGAGTTGCTGGGATTGGTTTGATTTTAAGCAAATTAAAGAAAATGCCAGTCTGAAAGAAATTTACCTTAGTGCTAAAAAAACCTTAAGCAGAAATAAGGATAAT
>NZ_LZHM01000110.1:0-85147 GCF_001690875.1 Gilliamella sp. wkB18 | reverse complement strand
GTATAGTATGTTCGGTTATTTGCCCATAAATTGACTAAGTTTTGAATCATTATCAAATTTTTTAAGCGATTGCCGTAATTTTCACTCCAACTTTCGGCAATATTGGCGGTGTCATCGGCGGTAAAACGGATAAACTGCCCACCATGAATCGATGGGTAGTAGTAGTTTGCAATTTGGGTTAATTGTGATTTTAGCCATGCGTTGTCTTCTTTGCTCGCTACTTCTTGCAGAAATTGCATTCGAAATGGTTCAAAAAAGGGGTAATAACGCCGATGCAATGCATTGGCAATGGTATTGCCAATATTGATTAGTTGTTTTGCCAGTACCGATGGTTTAAGGTCTGTAACAATATAAGCACAAATATAACGCTTTGACTCAAAACATTCGTTTGCTGCTTCAAAGCCAATTCTATCCAATATTGGGCTTTCTAAAAATTCATCGGGTTCGGCAAGTTTAACCAGTGTTGGGCAGACGCTTGGGTCATAATCTAAATCCGAACGTAAAACTTGCGTGAGTTTTTTTTCGCTAAATGGGTTGCCTTCACCAAATAGGTCTATTAACCCTTCTTTTGATAATGGTTCAACTGGGTTAAGGGCGACGATGTTATCAACCAATAAGTAACGATATTTAGATAAGTTGTTGGTATTGTTTAATTCAAAAATCATTATTTCTTATATATTTCCTTTTTTCCATTTAAAGTAATATTTCTTTTTTATCCAATTTACTGTTGCTGATGTATTTTGAAATATTTTTAATAAAATAGTATTTAATATAAAAATGATGAGTATCGAATTTGTATAGCGATAGCTTGGAATTAATTAATAAGCCAAACCATAAAGGGAAAAAATAGAGTTTATTATGTATAAGAGTATTCAAATTAATCAATACAATGCTGCACAATGAGTGAAATCGATATATCAACAACTCTATTAACCTTACGCTTACTACTGACCTTATAATATTTCAATTATCAGCAATGATAATTAAAAACGCAAAAATTACACTTTTTTTACCTATTTTGCAATATTTACTTTTATTTAATATTTCGATTTAGTTTATTTATGGAAAGTATCTTTTATTAAAAATCTATAGCTTAAAGAAAACCACAAAGAAGAGGTATCCCGCTTTTTAATTAGATATAAGCAGGCTAAAATTGGTTAAATAGTGGGGAACTTGATTTTTTATAACCAGTGATTTTATCCAAGATATAATAGACTAAATGTTATTAATATTATCGCTTGGCTTTAATTTGTTTTATATTGTTTCGTATCAATTGTTAATATGCATAAAACCCTAATGTTTTTGAATAAAAGGATGAGTCTTTATCTTTATCCATTAGCACAATAATTGCCGTTGGTCTGTGTATTTGTTGCCTTAGTTTTGCTAAGCTCTGTTGGTCTAGTTGGGGGATGTCTTTTTTTATTTTTTCCCATTTTTTAAGGCTAATTCCAATACGACTTTGTTCCCATGCGTATTTATCACTATTAGTGCAGTACGGTATTATTTTGTCTTGTTCTTTATAAGCTAAATAGAGATTAACACTAGGTTCTGTTAAGCGGGTGGAGAGTTCAACTTCTTTATCCCATTCTTGACTTAGGTTGCCACGGCTATAACCGTCGTTAAACTTTAAGACACTTTGTTTGGCGATAGATGATTCGCTATATTTCCGTCCTGTTGCTTTATCATGCACTTCTTGTAAACCTGTTGGTGGTATTTTATCTTCACTATAGACTGACTCAATTAACAATCGTGCGTCTTCTGGCATTTTGATAACCTTTTGTTTGCGCAAAATGTTTTGGGTAAACCACAAATAGGCATGATCAGAATAGACGTAGCTAGTATTGCGGAAAGGTGCATCATCGAGCCAATCTTTATTAGGCTCTTCTTGCCAAGTTGGGGCTAGTATTGTTAATGTTGGTTTATCACGATCATCTTCAAGCTTAGTTTTATTAAACGGTTTGATATTGCCTTGGCTGTCACGAATATGACGTTGCAAGCGACCTGCGCGTTGAATGAGTAAATCAATCGGGGCTATATCGCTAATCATTTCGTCAAAATCAAGATCTAAGGATTGTTCAATCACTTGTGTGGCGATGATTACTTTTCCTGATCGAATCTGATGATTAGATGTTTTGCCTGCCCATTGCAAGGTTTTTTGTTCAATTTCGATTCGATCACAATAAGCAAAACGGCTATGGAATAGTAAAATAGCGTTGGTATCTAAATTTAATTCAAGTTGAAGTTGAAGTTGTTGATACAAAGTAATGGCATCACTGACACTGTTTTTGATCCAACAAATGATTTTTCCTTGTGCTAATGCTTGGTGTATTTTACTTATTCCTGCGTCGGTATTGCTGATCCAGTCAATATTTACCTGACGTTTAACTTCTTCTCTTGTGGCAATGGCTTGTTCAGTTAAACCTTGATGATTAAGTTGTGTCATTAGTGGAAAAGGTAAGGTTGGGTTTAACATTATACTTTGTTTATTGTTAGTTAATCCTCTATAAAAAGCATTAAGCAGTTTTTCACGTAAAAAATAAGGTAAGGTAGCCGTCAAAATTATAGCACTGCCACCTTGTAAAGCGTGATAATGTAATAAGACTTCCAATAATTTAACCATATAACTGTCATACGCATGGACTTCATCTAATATAAGCAATTTGTGTCGTAAACCTAATAAGCGTAATGATTGATGTTTAAATGGCATCACCGCCATTAAGGTTTGATCTAATGTACCGACACCAACTTCAGCTAATAAGGATTTTTTGCGCGTGTCGACAAACCATTCATTACATTCAGCGCTAATTGTTTGCTCACCTTTTGGGTAGTGTTGTTCGCTATTCTCGTCTCTGTTTAATATCGAATCAGTAAAGTTCGGGTTCATATCGCTGTTTCCATGGGATAAAACAAGAGAAGGATGACTATCCGGTTGATATAACTGTCCATATACACTTGCCATACGTTGATAAATCGCATTTGCAGTTGCTTGCGTTGGCAAGCCAATATAAATCCCCTGTGCTTTTTTTGCCGACATGAGTTTGTGCGCTAAGATCATCGATGCCTCGGTCTTGCCTGCTCCAGTCACATCTTCCATAATAAATAATTCCGCACCATGATCAGATAATTGACAAGAAAATGCTTGTTGTTGCAGTGGTGTTGGTTTTTCAATAAATGGAAATAAGGTTTTAATACTTGTGAAAGGTGCAATTGGTGATGATTTTGGTAAGGATGCTACGGCTTTTTCTGCCTGAATAATGGCATGGTTTTGCCAATATTGAGTGAGTGGCATTGCGTTTGAACAAAATGGGAAAAATTGTTTGTTAGATCCTAACCAATCACTAATAACTGTTAAGGCTGCAATTAGCCAACTAGTTTGTTTAAGCCTGTTGCGTATAGTTTTATCAAAAAAATAAGAAGGGTAGTGATTTAATTTATTATCAATAATAAATAGTTGATTAATCGCGTTGATATATTCAAGTGATGCTTGTTTGTCTTGTTTATTAAAAGATGAATTACCATTTGCACTAATCAATGGCGGCTTGCCATGATGCCCTGTCATAATGGGTAACCAGATATCAAAAAACAGGGTGATATCTCGATTATGGTTATCAAGCAGAATTTCTGTTTTATTTCTAAGAAATTCATTCCATAACCAAAAACCAAGTGAGTCATGTCTGGTTGTGTATTGTTTAGTTGGATCGGCGGCTACAAGCATTGGGTTATTATGCTTAAATAATTGCTGAAATCCATTAGCAAATTTGCCAATATCATGCCAAGATAAAAAATAGGCAAACCAAAGTGCGCTCTTTTCATTATCTTCTTGGGAGAAACCAATTTGTTCAAAAAGTTCAGCAGAATTGAAATAATTTTGTTTTACAATTTGATATCCACAAGCCGCTACATCTAAATTATGATAAGCAAGTAAATGATAACTATCGCTATCAGAACTTTGATGACATTTTCCCCAATATTGATAATACAGCTCACTCATTATACTTTTTATTCCTATATAACTTTTATTCGGTGTTACTTTTAAACGATAACGTATTGCAATATAAACTTTAATTAAATTAAGTTTTAACTTTTTATTAATCTAATTTTTGGGTATTAATTGGCTATTATTAATAAGACTCAATTTAAGTTATCTTATTTTAGATTATGCTTGATAAAAAGTTAAAAGTTAAAAGTTAAAAGTTAAAAGTTAAAAGTTAAAAGTTAAAAGTTAAAAGTTAAAAGTTAATCATGGTATATCAGTTGCTTAATATAGCGTTGTTTATGTAAAAATATAAAGCGGTTTTTTGCTAACATTTTTATTTAACATTAATTTTATCAATTAGGTTTTGCTCATTTAGTTGAAGTTTGGCAAAATAGAGCGAATTAAATAAGTAGAATTAATATTGTTTTTCGTGTTTATTAAGTAAATTAATAGGGTTATGCAATTAGTATTTGTGCAATATTATGTTTTAAACAGGGATTAAATTAGAGTGATTAATCGAATTAAACCAAAAATACAAGCGATACTCATCTTAAGTTGCATGAGTGGATTTGCTATTCTTTCTTCCCCTGTTTTCGCTAATGAAGAGCTAAAGCTTTTAAATAATATAGTACAACCAGTACAGCCGAGCGAAAAAATTTATTATAAAACAGTCTTTTCACTTTCAGGTCAACCAAAGTATCCTGATAATTTTCAACATGTTGATTATGTCAATCCTAATGCACCTAAAGGTGGCGTAATTAAAATGGCTGAAGTTGGGGCTTTTGATAATTTGAATCGCTATGCTAGCCGTGGGGCACCTGAACGAAACTCAGGCGCGTTATATGACACGCTTTTTACCAATACGGCTGATGATATTACCAGTTTTTATCCACTTATTGCGACGTCAATAACTTATTCTGATAGTTATCGTTGGGCAGAAATTACTATTAATTCCAACGCTCGTTTTCAAGATGGAAAAACAATAACTGCCCATGATGTTGAGTTTACCTTTCATAAATTTATGACTGAAGGTGTGCCTCAGTATCGTGTTTATAATAAAGGTATTACAGTTAAGGCAATAGATGATGAGCATGTGCGGGTTGATATTCCCGATTCCGATCGTGAAAAACTCCTTTCGTTTGTTGGTAGTATGCGCGTTATGCCTAAACATTTTTGGAAAGATCATGATCTTTCTGAACCATTAATTACGCCACCTATTGGTAGTGGTCCTTACTACATTAGTGATTATAAATTAGGGCAATATGTTGTTTATCGACGTAATCCAGATTATTGGGCGCGTGATTTACCCATTAATAAAGGCTTAGATAATTTTGACGAAAAACGCATTGATTATTATATGGATGATAATGTTTCACTAGAAGCCTTTAAAGCAGGTGAATATGATTTGCGTGCTGAAGATCAACCTAAAAACTGGTTTACTCAATATCAAGGTCGGTATTTTGATTCTAATTATATTATTAAACAAGAAAAACCAGTTCAAACAGCTACCGATACTCGGTGGCTTGCGTTTAATTTACAAAAAGATCTATTTAAAGATATTAAAGTTCGTGAAGCAATTACCTTAGCATTTGATTTTGAATGGCTAAATCATGCCTTTTATTATGACAGTTACAAAAGACCTTATAGCTTTTTTGAAAATACCATTTATGCCGCAACTGGTACACCTAGCGAGCAAGAATTAAAATGGCTTAATGCCTATAAAGATATTATTCCAAAACGTGCTTTCGGTAATGCCTATTATTTGCCAAAAAGCGATGGTCAGGGCTTTAATCGTGATAATTTATTAAAGGCGGCTGAATTACTAAAACAAGCGGGCTGGGAAATTAAAGACGGTAAGCTGATTAACACTAAAACACATCAGCCATTTGAATTTGAACTAATCAGTTACCTTGGTAGTGATATTAAATATGCCATTCCCTTTCAACAAAATTTAGCGCGTTTGGGGATCACCATGAAAATTACTTTATTAGATTCTGCGCAACATTTACGGCGTGTTCGTGAGCGTGATTATGATATGGTGACTCGTAATTATTATGCCGTCAATTACCCAAACTCTAATTTGCAGATACTTTGGGGGAGCGAGTATCTTAATTCATCTTGGAACGCATCGGGTTTGCATAACAAGGCGATTGATGCCATTATTGCTGAAATCACCAAGCATGTGGATAATCAAGAAGAATTAGTCCCGTTAGGACGAGCGCTTGATCGTATTTTAACGCAAGAATATCCAATGATTCCAATGTGGTATAACAGTAAAACGTATTATGCATACTGGAATAAATTTGGGCAACCAGCTATACAACCGACTTATTCAATCGGGGTTGATAGCTGGTGGTATGATGCTAATAAAGCAGCTAGCCTGCCTAAAAATCGGGAACATTAATATGCTAAATTATCTTATTCGCCGCTTGTTGTTGATTATTCCAACATTGTTTGTGATTTTAACTATCAACTTTTTTATTGTACAAGTTGCGCCTGGTGGACCCGTTGATCAGGCTCTTGCTATGATTGAAAACGGACCGCAAGCAGGGCAAGGGCTATTGCCTGGGAGTGGTGGCTCATCTACGCCAGTGCAGCAATATAAAAATGAATCAAATTATCGCGGTTCACGCGGACTTGATCCCCAAGTTGTCGCAATGATAGAAAAGCAGTACGGCTTTGATAAACCGATATTTGAACGTTATATCGAAACACTAAAGAAATATATATTATTTGATTTTGGTAATAGTTTTTTTAAAAGTGAATCGGTACTAGGTTTAATTGCCAAAAGTTTACCTGTTTCAATTTCATTGGGATTATGGAGTACTTTGATTGTTTATCTCATTTCAATCCCGTTAGGCATTTGCAAAGCAGTGAAAGATGGTTCTGCATTTGATTTTTGGTCAAGTACATTAATTATTATTGGCTATGCGATACCTGCTTTTTTATTGGCAGTTTTATTGATCGTATTATTTGCTGGTGGTAGTTATTGGGATATTTTTCCTCTACGTGGGCTAATATCAAACCATTTTGATCAACTCGATTTTTGGGGCAAAATAAAAGACTATGCATGGCACATCTGTTTACCCACTATTGCAATGGTTATTGGCGGTTTTGCATCACTCACCATGCTAACTAAAAATTCATTTTTAGATGAAATCCGCAAACAATATGTAATAACCGCACGTGCTAAAGGATTAAGTGAAAGAAAAATTTTATATAAACATGTTTTTCGCAATGCAACATTACTGATTGTATCAGGCTTTCCTGCAGCTTTTGTTGGTATTTTATTTACTGGTTCATTATTGATTGAAATTATCTTTTCGCTTAATGGACTTGGGCTATTGGGATATGAGGCAATTATACAACGTGATTACCCAGTGATTTTTGGTTCATTGTATATCTTTACATTAATCAGCCTTATTACTAAATTATTATCTGATTTATCTTATATGATGATTGACCCACGTATTGACTTTGAGGCTCGCAACTAATGACCACCCATTATTCTATTAATCAACAGCGTTGGCAACGATTTAAACAGAATCGTCGTGGTTATTACTCACTTTGGTTATTTATGATCTGTTTTGTGATTAGCTTATTTGCTGATTTTATTGTTAACGATAGACCCATTTTTATTAAATATCAGGACAATTATTATTCGCCGATTTTTCATTTTTACCCAGAAACGGAATTTGGTGGACAATTAGCCACGCAAACTAACTTTCTTGATCCTGCTGTACAAAATAAAATAGAAGCTAATGGCTGGATTTTATGGGCGCCATTTCGTTATAGCTACAATACATTAATTTATGATACATCAAACACGTTTCCAACGCCGCCTTCGGCATCACATTGGTTAGGCACCACCGATGCAGGTTTCGATGTATTTGCCAATATTTTATACGGTTTTCGAATATCTATGTTTTTTGCGATTTTCTTGACGATTTTTACTTCAATTATTGGTGTCATTTTTGGGGCTATACAAGGCTATTATGGAGGTAAAATTGATCTAATCGGTCAACGTTTCATAGAAATATGGAGTGGGTTACCTGAGCTATTTGTTATTATTCTATTAGCCAGTATTTTACCGCTTAATTTTTGGTGGTTATTAGGTATTACCGTATTATTTGGTTGGATGGCTTTAGTAGGTGTAGTACGTACTGAATTTTTGCGTACTCGCAATTTTGATTATATTCGTGCAGCTAAAGCGATGGGAGTTAGTGACACTAAAATTATGTTTCGTCATATTTTGCCTAATGCCATGGTGGCAACATTAACCTTTCTACCTTTTATACTTTGTGGCTCGATAACAACACTAACAGCGCTAGATTTTTTAGGTTTTGGTTTACCGATTGATGCGCCATCACTAGGACGATTATTACTACAAGGTAAAAACAATCTACAAGCTCCTTGGCTTGGTATCAGTTCATTTTTAGTTATTGCAACTTTACTGTCACTGCTTATTTTTATTGGTGAAGCAGTAAGAGATGCATTTGATCCAAACAAAGGAGTGTATTAATGAGTTCTCTTTTATTATCCGTTCAGGATTTAAGTGTTGCATTTAAACGTGGTACGCATTTACTATCGCAAGTAGTAAGTAATGTTAGTTTTGATATTAATGAGCAAGAAACACTTGCGCTAGTGGGTGAATCTGGCTCTGGAAAAAGTATTACTGCGCTATCTATTTTACGTTTATTAGGTAAAGAACAGGTGGTATACCCGACGGGCGATATTTTGTTTGAAGAAAAATCATTGTTACATGCGCAAGACAAAGAACTTCGGAAAGTTCGTGGTAATGAAATTAGTATGATCTTCCAAGAACCGATGGTGTCATTAAATCCTTTACATACAGTTGAAAAACAGCTTTACGAAGTCCTTGCATTGCATCGAGGTATGAGCCGCCAGAATGCACGTAGTGAGATTTTGCAATACCTTGATCGTGTAGGCATTAGGGAATCAAAAAGTAAATTATCAGCTTATCCTCATCAACTATCTGGTGGCGAAAGGCAGCGTGTAATGATTGCCATGGCTATATTAACGCACCCTAAATTATTGATTGCTGATGAACCGACAACAGCACTTGATGTATCTGTTCAGGCGCAAATTATTCAGTTATTAAAAGAGTTAAAGAAAGAATTGAATATGAGCATGCTGTTTATTTCACATAATCTTGGTATTGTGAAAAAACTAGCTGATAAAGTAGCTGTTATGCAACAAGGCGAAATTGTTGAATACAATAATAAACAGCGTATTTTTTTACGCCCGCAGCATACCTATACACAAACATTATTGAATTCAGAGCCTAGTGGCGATCCAGTGTCACTGCCAGATACACCGGGTATACTACTTAATGTTAATCATCTTAATGTCGAGGTGATTACTCAAAAACGGCTATTTAGTAATAAAAAAAAGAAAATTATCGACAACGTTGGCTTTTCAGTGCACCAAGGTGAATCGCTTGGTATCGTTGGGGAATCAGGTTCAGGAAAAAGCACAACAGTGTTGGCTATTTTACGTCTGATAAACTCTCAAGGTGAAATCGTATTTGATAGTCATCCAATACAAAATTTAACGGGAAAAAAATTGTTACCATTTCGTAGTCGTATCCAAGTGGTGTTTCAAGATCCATTTTCTTCTCTTAATCCCCGTCTTAATGTTGAGCAAATTATTAGTGAAGGGTTAAAAACTCATAAAAAACTTAGCAAATCCGAACGTGAGCAAGCTGTAGTTGATATTATGCAAGAAGTTGGCTTAGATCCGCAAATTCGTTATCGTTATCCAACCGAGTTTTCAGGTGGGCAGCGTCAACGAATAGCCATTGCAAGAGCATTAATTTTGAAACCTGAGTTATTAATTTTAGATGAACCTACTTCATCTTTAGATCATACAATGCAACAGCAAATTTTAAATCTGCTTAAATCATTGCAAGAGAAGTATCAGTTAAGTTATATATTCATCAGTCATGATTTAGCTGTGGTTTACTCAATGTGTCATCAAGTGATAGTCATGAAAGACGGTAAAGTTATTGAGCAAGGCTCGCATGATAAGATCTTTTTTGAACCAGAAAGTGAATATACTAAAACATTACTGTCATTTTTAGATAAGTCGTTTTTCTTAAAAGCAAAAAATAAAACATTTATTTATTCTGATAAGACCAATGAACAACAGGATAAAGATGATAAAAAACAGAAAAATAAAATAAATTGGGGGGATGCGCTGTTAATGCGTAAGGAATAAAGCAAATCAATAATGATGTGTTGATAACTGATTTAACCAAATAAATTTATCGGAAAATTATGCAAAAAAAAATACTCTCTTTATTATTAATACCGTGTTTATCTTTGATTTCGTTAAATGCAATGGCATTATCATGTGGTGATAATGCCGATCAAAATACTGTTGAAGCAAACAATTATATTTTTCAACTATTTGATTATATTGATTTGCCTGTAAAAGGTATTAAGCAAGAAACCACAACGACAATCACAAAAGACGAAAATACAAATCAAACAATAGCAAATCACACATTGGATTATGACCCAAATGGACTAATTATACAAAGTCACTATGAACTTTATTCGGATAATAATAAGCAGCTGTATTCCGAATATTTGCAAAAGATTGATACAGGCTGGGAAAACATTATTGAAGATTTTGAAGATAAAACTAACAGCATCACTCAATTCACTACAGATACACAAGGTAAAATTATTCAGTCGCATCAAGTGAAAAAAGCTGTTAATTTTATTTTTATTCAAAACGATAGTTATCAATATGACAGCAACAATTGCTTGATTAATAAAAAGGTAAGATGGCAACTTAAAGAAACCGATATCAATGGTCAATATACTGATAAAGCTTTAAAAGGTAACTCTGTTTTTACTTATAACTATCAAGATCAAAAACTTTCTAAATTTGTCTCTCAATTTGGTAAGGATTTGAAAAGTGAAAGTGATTTTTTATACCAATATGATAATAATCACCGCTTAAGCGCAATACAGTCTTTTTACTCTTCATCTGGTAAAAGATCGATCCATTATGCAACTAATTTCTTAACCTTTAACGATAAAAACGATTGGTTAACAGCCAGTAAAGTAAGGAAAGATCAAAATAATAAACAGGCAAATATTATTAGAAAAGTGACTTATTATTAAATTTTCTAATTAATAAGCGTTATTTTAGGAATAACGCTCATTTCCATTTAGCCATAAAACAAACAGTTATACTCTAACAAACAAAATATAGATTGCATGTAAAGTCCAAGCCAATGCGATGCCATATGCTAGAAAGTTTTCGCGTTTAGGGGAGATTTTAAAATGGTGTAAAATGGTTAAAATCTGCTTCAATCCATACCAGATTGGTAATGAAATCATTAATAATAAAAAAACTTTGCCAAAGTCAGTATTTGCTAATTTTAAAATATAAGAACGGGTTCTAGCATCACCTAAAGGAATAATAAATCCCATGATAATAATTACAACTGGAACAAAAATAGCTGCCCATGTGCTACCTAAATTAAATAACCCTTGGATAATACGATTTCTTGAGCATTGCTTTTGTTTTTCTTGAATTTTCATTATTTAATCTACTTAACTTAATACCACTATAATTAACCATGCCGATCCCATTATTGTTATTAACCATAAGCTAGCAATAAGTAAAAAGGATTGAGGTTTACTTTTAAACATTAATAGGTTAGGCATCTGTTTAAACCACATTAAGCTATGCGCTAGCGCCAATAGTAACGCAACACTATTAAGTATAATCACAATGGGTTTTTGCAAAAAAAAGATGAATCGATAAAACTCATCTTGCCCAGCGGCATTAGTGTACATACAAATCACGCCATAGGTTAGAACAAAACTAACCCAAATCATCGAAAAGGGAGTTAACTTGATAAAGATTGAAAAAAACAAATGCATTTTGGTTTCTATGTGATTAGTGCTAGAGCTAGAAGGCGTATCTATGCTGCCTTGGTTATCTGTTAGTGGGTATTTATCGTTACCTTTTTGATTCATAACTTTCTCAACATTACATTTTATTTATCTGTGATCAGTAATTAAATGTCGTTTATAACGGTAGCGCTTATAGTTTGCAATTATAATGCTTACTTGACTTGAAATCACTAATACTAAGCTAATAATTATATAGATTTTAATAGGGTAATGTTACGCATTATGTGCTTCATCTTTTAAATTTTTTTATGAAAATTAAATGTAAAAAAATTTAAAATGTATTATATTTATAACCTGTATGAATTATTAGCTGTAAGTATTTATTTGGAGTATTATAATTTGTCTACTTTATCTTTATTAGACGAAAAATGGATACCGGTTGTTCATTTTGATGGTCATATTAGTAAAATAAGTCCCAGCCAGTTAGTTGATGAAACCATTTCAGATTTAGCCTATTTCAGACGCGATTTTCAAGGTGCCGCTTATCAATTTCTTATCGGTTTGCTACAAACTACTTTTGCCCCAGACGATAATGATGAGTGGTATGAATATTGGGATAATGGTATTAAACAATCTCAATTAGACTCAGCTTTTAAACCTGCTGAGCTTGCTATGCAATTTGGGGCAGCTAAACCAGCTTTTATGCAAGACTTTAATAAGTTAAAAGGCAGTAAGGTATCGATAGCTGGCTTGTTAGTTGAAGCGCCAGGTGAAAATGCATTAAAGAAAAATACCGATCACTTTATTAAACGTGATTTTGTTAAAGGTATTTGTCCGCACTGTGCGGTAATTGCGCTATTTACTTTACAAACTAATGCACCATCTGGTGGGGTTGGGCATCGTGTTAGTTTGCGTGGTGGTGGACCTATCACTACCTTAATAATGCCAGAATGTAATCAATCTACCCCATTATGGAAAAAATTATGGTTAAACGTTATACCATTAGATGACGAAGAAAAACCACAACAATTTGATGATTCGGTCTTCCCTTGGCTCAGTGCTACAAAAACCAGTGAAGCACCAGGAAATTTAAGTGTTTTTCCTGAACAAGCCAATTATTGTCAAGCCTACTGGGGGATGCCGCGTCGAATAGAGCTTGATTTTGAACAAACCGAACAAGGACAATGTGATCTTTGTGGAGCGGCTTCATCTACACTTATTACTCAATACCAAACTAAAAATTACGGTACTCAATATCAAAATTGGCGACATCCGTTAACTCCTTATCGGACTGACATCAAAACAGGTGCACCGATTGCTATAAAGGGGCAACCGGGTGGTTTAATATATCGAGATTGGTTAGGTATGGTCAGTATAAATGATAATATGCAATCAGCCAGAGTGATATCCACGCATTATGGTCGTAGATTACAATCGAGTGATAAATATCATTTATGGTGTTTTGGTTATGATTTTGAGAATATGAAAGTACGTTGCTGGTATGAACATACTTTCCCTTTTTATCTTGATTTAGCTGATCCTGATTCTGATATCAAAGAATTAATTGAGCGGGCATTAGATCTTAGTAAAGATACCTTGCCGATATTGCGTAAGGCCATGACTAGTATAAAAAAAGAGTCAAGTTACTTAGATATTGCTTATTGGAAGGAAACAGAATTTCCATTCTATCAATTGGTCAAACAGCTTATTGCCGAAAAAGATAATCCAGAAGGTCGGCTACCTTTATTGAATAGTTGGGCAAAGACTTTGCTAACTTATATTACTCAAACTTATGATAAAGCCGCTTTTGGTGATCCTGATCAGACATTTAAATTTATTAAAGATAACAATAGCAACCAAAAGGTGTTTTGCCAAATTAGTGCGAGAGAAAGATTGCTCACAGATTTTAATAAACTTAAGTATTTTAAAAAAATTAAAGAAAACAAATAGTCTTGCTTGTAGAAATGGAGAACAATATGTCAAACAACCTTATCAAAAAAACAATTGTACTTAATGAAAGCCATAAAAAAATTATTGATGAATGGTTTTCGATGCTACAACAACGACTATATAACTTCAACGGTGGTACTTATAATGGGCGAAAGCTTCGCGCAGAATTACGTCGATCATCGTCGCTTTATGCAGTAATGTTACAAGAAGGCTATATGATTTTAGCTGATGCATTATTTAATGAAAGTAGTGCATTGTCCTCAAAACCGATTTATCAACAGGCATTGGCTCAATTTACGAGGGTTGCTGCATTTGCTGATGCAAATAATGGAAAGGAGGCTTTTGCCGCACAACTAAGTGAAAGAGTTAAGAGTGGAGAACGTAATTTTTTATCTTGTTTGCGTTTTGAACAACTTTTAGCAAGTCAAACACCTGAAGAATTTTGCATTCGCTTAATTCGTGCTGTAAAAATGAGGGGTGAAAAAGGCGTAAATCTTTTTTCCCTGGCTGATGGCATCTTTTTATGGATGCAAGAGTGGCACGATCGTCAGCAAAATTTACCACGTAATACTGATCCATTTAAACGTCTTTCTGTTCGTTGGGCAATGGATTACAACTCAACTAAAAAACAATCTAAGGAATAACTATTATGAGTACATTTATTCAATTACATTTATTAACTGCTTATGCGCCTTCTAATCTGAATCGTGACGATTTAGGACGACCAAAAACGGCCAAAATGGGGAATAGTAATCGTTTACGTATTTCATCACAAAGTTTAAAAAGAGCATGGCGAACATCGGAATACTTTTATCAATCTTTAAGCGATAACATCGGTATTCGCTCTCGACGATTTGCAAGAGAATTGGTTTACAAACCGATGGTTGAACAGGGTATTGTTGATAAAATAGCCAAAGAAAGTGCCATTAAAATAGCGGAGCAATTTGGTAAATTAAAAAAAGAGAAAACTCCAAAAGATCCATTGGATAATTTGGATATTGAACAATTGGTACATATTAGTAACGATGAACAACGAGCGATAGCTCAATTGGTTGAACAGCTGATCAACGAAAAAAGAGTACCAACTGATGACGAAGTAAAATTATTACGTAAACAAAATAGTAGTATTGATATTGCGCTATTTGGACGAATGTTAGCTGACAGCCCATCGTTTAGTGTGGAAGCTGCGTGCCAAGTTTCTCATGCTTTAGGTGTAAGTTCCGTTACCATTGAAGATGATTTTTTTACTGCTGTCGATGATTTAAACAACAAAGATGTAGATGCAGGATCGGCTCATTTAGGAGAGCGTGCTTTTGCTTCAGCACTCTTTTACACTTATATCTGTATAAGCCGTGATCTGCTACTTGAAAATTTAAATGGCGATGAAGCATTGGTTGAAAAAACACTTAAAGCCTTAACTGAATCTGCAACAAAAGTAGCACCATTGGGTTTGCAAAACAGCTTTGCATCTCGTGCTTATACTTCTTATTTACTCATTGAAAAAGGGACGCAGCAACCTAGATCGCTTGCTGTGGCTTATTTTAAAGCTATTTGTAGCGAAGATTTGGTTAACGACGCTATTACGCGTTTAGAACAACAACTGGATAAGTTTGATAAGGTATATGGTCAATGTGCTGATAGCCGATATGTGCTTAACACTGAAACAGGTACAGGAACCTTAACCGATGCATTAGATTTTGTTGTGCAAAAATAAGGAGCAGACAAGGTGATAAAACATCTTATTTTTCAAATTTATGCGCCTTTAACCTCGTGGGGAGAACATGCTGTTGGTGAAGTACGCCACAGCAATATTATTCCTTCCCGCTCTGCTTTATTAGGCTTAGCGTCGGCAGCATTAGGTATTCGGCGCGATGATAAGCATATCGAAACCTTTAATCGGCATTATCATTTTGCTATTCGCCCTTTTATTGCCAATAACAGTTGGTTCAGGGATTTTCATACTCTTCAGGCGCCAAGGGCTAATAAAAAAGAACCCCTTTATACCCGTTTTGATGAAATTCGCCGAAATCCGAAAGAGTTAGAAACTTTGCTTACGCATCGCGAATATTATAATGATGTTTATTATCAAATTGTAATGACTGAAACCGAAAAGGCACCTTATTGTGTTGAGCAAATACAGCAGGCATTATTAACGCCAGAATTTCCACTTTATATAGGCAGGAAAAATTCACCACTAGCGTTACCTTTATCGCCTGTTATCTATGAAGGTACGCTCAGCGATGCTTTTGTTTATGCAGATAAATATTATCGACAACATCATCACAACGATCCTGTTATTTGTGATTTAATCGAAAGCGTTGCTGATGAATACTATTGGGAACATGCCGATCAAGAGGCTAATTTTGATTTGATTAAAATTCAGCTTCGTCAAGATCAGCCGATTAATCGGCAGCGTTGGCAATTTGAAAATCGCCGACAGTATGTAGGATATTTAAAAAGGAGCGAATAGATGTATTTTTCCCGAGTTACCCTAAAGTTAGATCGGCTTTCTTATCCGATGCAACAAAAAATGCAATCTGCTGGTTCTTATGCACTTCATCAATGGTTATGGCAACTCTTCCCTAATCAAGATAAGCGTTCGTTTTTATTTCGCGAAGAGCAAACAAACAAAGGTCGACAGTATTATCTATTATCAAATGTTGCGCCACTAGCTGAGCACGAACTATTTTTTGTGGAAACAAAACCCTATTCGCCACAATTGACATCAGGATTAGAGTTAATTTTTTCCTTACGTGCTAATCCAGTTGTTGTTAAAAATGGTAAACGTTGTGATGTCATGATGAACGCTAAGTACATTGCTAAAGCTGAGGATAAGGAAAAAAATCTATCTAGTAATGATATAAAAATTTATCAAAATAAAGCTGCACTTGATTGGCTAATTCGGCAGGGAGAAAAACGTGGCTTTTCCTTAAAGCAAAACGACAATCAGACAATTAATTGTGCTATTACTAGCTATAACCTAAACCTTTTAAATAAGGCAAAAAATCTTAAGCCGATTAGGTATAGTAGTGTTGATTTTGAAGGAGTTTTAATTGTCACTGATCCTAAACTATTTTTGGAAACGCTTTATCAAGGCATTGGTAAAAGTAAAGGCTTTGGTTGTGGATTATTCTTGATAAAACGCTATCAATAGGGCATGTAATATGGTGTATGTTCCACTTAACCCTATCCCTTTAAAAAATAGAACATCAATGGTTTTTCTGCAATATGGACAAATTGATGTGTTAGACGGGGCGTTTGTTTTGATAGATCAAACCGGTATTAGAACTCATATTCCAGTGGGTTCTATTGCCTGTATTATGTTAGAGCCAGGTACAAGAGTATCACATGCTGCCGTAAAACTAGCGGCAACAGTGGGAACATTACTCGTTTGGGTGGGGGAAGCCGGCGTGAGGATGTATTCATCAGGTCAACCTGGTGGCGCGCGATCCGATAAATTACTTTACCAAGCAAAATTGGCACTAGATGATGATCTTCGCTTAAAAGTCGTTAAAAAGATGTTTGAATTACGATTTGGTGAACCGGCTCCTAGTCGACGCTCGATTGAGCAATTACGAGGGATTGAAGGTTCACGTGTGCGTGAAACCTATTCATTATTGGCAAAACGCTATCATGTAAAATGGTATGGACGAAAATATGATCCTAAAGATTGGCAAAAGGGGGATACGGTTAATCAATGCATAAGTGCAGCAACTTCTTGTTTATATGGTATAACTGAAGCGGCAATTTTAGCTGCTGGTTATGCGCCTGCAATTGGTTTTGTGCACAGCGGAAAGCCACTTTCTTTTGTATATGATATTGCCGATATAATCAAATTTGATACAGTAGTTCCTATCGCTTTTGAAATTGCAGCTAAAAACAAAATTGACCCTGATCGCCAAGTACGAATAGCTTGCCGTGAAATTTTTAGAAGTCAAAAAACATTGGCAACTTTAATTCCTCTAATTGAAGAAGTACTATCTGCAGGGGGGATTGAACCACCCCTTCCACCTGATGACATACAACCCCCTACCATCCCCGAACCACAATCACTTGCTGATAGTGGTTTTAGGAGTTACTAACTATGAGTATGTGCGTTGTGGTTACCGAAAATGTGCCACCTCGATTAAGAGGTCGTTTAGCTGTATGGTTATTAGAAATTAGAGCTGGTGTTTATATTGGTGATGTACCTCGCCCCATTCGGGAAATGATATGGCAGCAAATCATTGAACTAGCTGAAGAAGGCAATGTTGTCCTTGCGTGGGCAACAAATACCGAATCTGGATTTGATTTCCAAACTTATGGTACAAATAGAAGAGTTCCGGTAGATCTGGATGGGTTAAGATTAGTTTCTTTTTTACCTGTTTAAAATCAATAGGTTAAATTTTTTTAAAATTTTCAAAAACCTGGTAGAATTTATTCATTGCTATAACTCTAAATAAAACAAATAGCTACATTTAGAGTGTTCCCTGTATACACAGGGATAAACCGAAAATTTAACGGGTAAAGATTTATTGTGCGGTGTGTTCCCTGTATACACAGGGATAAACCGAATATCAATCATGCGGTTAGGCTATCTATATAGTGTTCCCTGTATACACAGGGATAAACCGGGATGAATAAAACCCAAATAAAGCCTGTAAAAGTGTTCCCTGTATACACAGGGATAAACCGTTATAGGAAGTGGACACAATGGTACTATGTGTGTGTTCCCTGTATACACAGGGATAAACCGCAGCTCATCGGCATATTGAAAATGAGTTAAATGTGTTCCCTGTATACACAGGGATAAACCGTAATTAGGTATATTATGAGTCAAAACCACAAACTTGTTCCCTGTTTACACAGGGATAAATTCTAAACAACATTAGTTAAAGTTGCTCTAAAATGGCAACGATTTGACCTTGCAAACCTTAAAATTTTTAGTGCGGTTTTAGGTGTTTGAAATATTAATGCTATTTCTTTCTTCAATGCTTGAAATGCCTGAAATTAAAACCGCACAAAACATCGTTAGAGGTTGTCGTTTTGCTATTCTTAATAATAAACAAACCGTTGTTATTAATAGTCATGTCAGCAAAGGGACATTATCTATTTTAGTTTTTAGTTATTTTATGACCAAAATTAATGCCTATTCTTTCAATGAAGTAATAGGTAAAAATGCTAATCAATAATGTTATCAACATGGATACAAGGCTATTTAATAAAAAGTTTCCGCTTTTCATTATTACGCCGTTTATTAGAAATAAAACAAGCCCATGTATTAGATAAAAACTGTAGCTTAATTTACCTAATGTTATGAAGATTTTTGATTTGAGTAGTCCAAATACACTATTGTTGCTTGCAATGAGAATAAATATTAGTCCTAATGCACTTTGAAATATTAACCCTGAATACCCAAATTGTAGTTTAAATACAGCAAAGAGGAAAAACACTAATATAAATAGTGAGGTAATAGGCGATTTGATAATACCTGATTTTAATGGAATTAAATAGTTATTAACAAATAGACTTGCTAGCATTCCAAAGAAGAAAGGTAAAAACAATCTAATGTCTTTTATTTTGCCAAGATTAAATAAAACAATTGTGATAGCTATCCCACAAAAAACAAATAAAATTGCCGTTAATTTTGTTCGAGTGAATATGCTTAAGATAGGTACACATGCGTAAAACTTCCATTCAATGGCTAATGTCCATAACACACCTGCAACAACTAATGATGTAGGTATTAATGCCGATATGGTTTTAATATTTGATAACCCAAATGTTGTCCATGATAAAAAGGCTTGTATCTCTTTTTTAAGTGTTGGAAACTCTGGAATCCCTGTTAAAAAAACTGTAATAAAAACTAGAGCAATAACAAAGTAATATAAAGGAGCGATTCTAAAAAAACGCTTAATAAAAAATTTTATGATGTTTATTTTTCCTTTATTTCTAAGCAATTGGTCAAAAAATAAGAACCCTGTAATCATAAAGAAAAAACTTACACCTAATCCTCCTAAAGATAGAAAACCTATTGCGATTTGTTCATTTAAGTTTTTATCAAAAATTAAAAGCGGCGTGTTGTTGATCCAACCGCCATCCACAAAAAAATACCGCCACGATAATAATGAATGAGATATAAATACAAAAATAGCAGAGATACCACGCAAACCGTCGATAGAGGTGTATTTATTCTCATCTTTGCTTACATTTTCTTTTATGCTTTTTGGTAATAGCAAGTTAAGTATAGCAATAAATAAAAATGGACTTAAAATTATTGCTAATAGGTCATAAAAATGAATGAAATCGTTCATTAACTTAAATCCTAATGATTTTTTAATTATTGTGTTTCTCTTAAATATGTGCAAATTTTATAAACGTTAAACACGGGTAAATTGCTCATATTTAGAAAGAGAGTAAATATTTAACTATTTTGTTAGTGCCAATTATGATACAGGTTTTGTATATATTATCTAGATATATAATTAATTCACTTAGTGGGATCTGATGAAAATTTTCCCATTTTTGATTTTTTGTCTATTCATTATTAAGCTGCTAATTGTGATAGGAGCTAATAAATTTGGTAAAAATAGCGTACAATATGCAATATTAACTGTGTGGTCATCATAAATAAGTTAGGAAATTAAGCATGACAGGTAAATTTATTGTCATCGAAGGTCTTGAGGGGGCAGGTAAAACCACGGCAATTAATACTGTTGCTCAAATTTTAAATAAACATAATATTTACGATTTACGATTTACGCGTGAACCGGGTGGTACACCAATTGCAGAAGCATTACGGAATATGATTAAAAATGGTTTGGATCATGAGCCTTTAACCGATAAAGCTGAACTTCTTATGCTATATGCAGCGCGTATTCAGTTAATTGATAATGTGATTAAACCGGCACTTGAAGTAGGTAAATGGGTTATTGGTGATCGGCATGATTTGTCGACGCAAGCTTATCAAGGCGGTGGCCGTCAATTAGATCAAGTTTTTATTGAAACATTAAAAGAACAAGTTTTAGGAAATTTTAAGCCTGATCTAACTTTATATCTGGATGTCGACCCCGAAGTTGGGTTAATACGTGCAAGGTCTCGTGGTGAACTTGATCGCATTGAACAGCAATCATTACCATTTTTTAAGCGAATTCGTCAGCGTTATTTAGAACTAGCCAAGCAAGATGAAGCTATTATTACTATTGATGCAACAAAACCAATCAATATGGTGACTGAGCAAATTGAACAAATTTTAACTTTATGGTTATCAACACAGGTTAATATTACATGATTTTAAATGACTATCCTTGGCTATTATTACCTTATCAGCAATTGGCCGATGGCATAATTCAAAATCGAGCTCATCATGCTTTTTTAATCCGTTATGTACAAGGTAGTGGTGAGGATGAACTTATCTATAAATTAGCTAGCCGTTTGTTATGTCAAGCTTCAGTAAATTTAGAGCCTTGCTTGAATTGTCATAGTTGTCAGTTGTTTTTATCACGTCATCATCCTGATTTTTACGTGATTTCTAATGAGCTGGGTAAGCCGTCGATTGGTATCGATCAAGTACGTAATATTTCAAGTAAGATTTATGAAAAATCACAGCAGGGGGGCAATAAAGTTATTTGGGTGAAATATGCTGCTTCAATGACAGAAGCGGCCGCTAATGCATTGCTAAAAACTTTAGAAGAACCTCCTGAAAATACCTATTTTATTTTAAGTGATGAGCATAATAGCAATTTGTTACCAACGATTCGTAGTCGTTGTTTTTCCTATTTTTTACCCATTCCGACACTTGAACAATCTATGGAGTGGGTGAAAAAACAGCACAGTCAGCCATATAGTGATAATGAACTTGCCTGTGCACTATTATTGAGCGAAAATGCGCCATTATCAGCAGTTGCTTTATTAGCCCCCGAAAAGTGGCAACAACGAAAAACATTTTGCGAAAATTTGTTAAAGTTATTACCTGAAAATGATTATTGGTTTTTGGCAGATACTTTTGAGCATGAGCAATTTGTTGAGCGTGTTATTTGGTTTTGTGCTTTGTTAAGTGATGCGTTAAAGGCTAAACAAAGAGCTGGGCGATTTATTGTTAATCGTGATCAAGTACCTTTAGTTAGGTTGCTTGCAACATTAAGTAATGAAAAGATTAATGCGCTTTATGATCTGTGGTTACAGGCTAGACGCCAATTACTTTCAGTAACAGGGTTAAATAAAGATTTAATTATTTATAATGTTCTTGCCCAATCAGAGTTAATTAATTGTCAATAGACTAATTAAAATGGTGTAGAATTTTCAGTTTTAGGCATACTTTGATGTAAAAGGATTGTAGTGAGTGAGTTATTTATCTATTGAATTTGGTTTGCTCTTTATCGCTTTTTTCGGGTTATATTGGGGATGCCGGTTGACCCCAAAATTACAAAATCATTTATTATTAATATCTAGTTATCTAATCGTTTGTAGTTACAGTTGGCAATTTGCATTTATTCTTTTTGCTTATACATGTGTGATATATTGTTTTTCAGTTATGATCACTCGTTCAAGGCGTTATGCAAAGCATTGGTTGTTTTTGGGGCTATGCTTATCCATAATTAATTTAGCTTTATTCAAATATTTTGATTTTTTCCGTTCAGAGTTACAGGTATTACTCAATTTATTAAATTTACCTATTTTATTACCTGTTTTGACTGTTTTTATTCCCATAGGTATTTCGTTTTACACATTCCATTCAATAAGTTATTTAGTTTCAATAAAAAAAAGGGAACTGCCGATTGTTAAATTTTGGGATTTTGCTCTATTTTTATCTTTTTTCCCAAGTATTATTGCTGGCCCTATAAACCGTGCTAAAGATTTTTTACCTCAAATTTCGGTAAATCAGCCTAGAGAAATTTTAGAGCCTTATAGAGCATTTACATTGATTATCTTGTCTGTAATTAAGGTGTATTGTTTAGGTGGGCTTATCTGTGAGGAATGGGTTAACCCGATTTTTGCTAATCCTTTAGAATTTAGTGTTCTTGATTTGCTGGTTGGTCTTTATGGTTATGCAATACAAATTTATTTAAATTTTTCTGGTTATACTGATTTAGTGACCGGTATTGCGCTATTATTAGGTTTTCGTTTACCCATTAATTTCAATTTTCCCTATTTGGCATTGAATTTAAGAGATTTTTGGGGACGCTGGCATATTAGTTTATCTCATTGGATTCGTGATTATATTTATATTCCACTTGGTGGTAGCCGCCGTGGCTTGGCTAGAACACAAATTAATGTTATGTTAGCCATGTTGTTGTCTGGATTATGGCATGGTGCGGGGGCTAATTTTATTATCTGGGGCGCATGTCATGGTTTTGGTATTATTGTACTTAACCTTGGTGATCACTTTTTAGGTAGAGGGTGGATAACAGCACGTTCCCCAATTATTGCACGATTATTGACGTGGCATTATATTTGTTTTACTTGGCTATTTTTTCATTGTGAAAGTTTATCGGACGCAATGGATTATTTAACAGCACTAACACATAACTTTTTGATTGAGCCACATTATGCTATTGCTTTTTTAGTTATAGCTTTTATCTATTTTTTATATCCAGTTTGCAAAAACTTTCCTGACTGGTTTGTTAGGCAACTTTATAAAATATCTAAAGTTTTTTTACCATTTGTGTTTGTTTTTATTTTATGGTCGGTTATTTATTGTGCTCCTTCCGGTATGCCACAGTTTATTTATGCTAGTTTTTAATTATGATGATATATAAAAAAACATTTTCAGAAAACAAAGTAAAATCTGAATCGGACTTAAAACGACAATGTTATAGAGCGCTGAATAAAGGTGTGCCGGCTAAATCATCCCATAATACAAGAAAGAAAACTAATCATCTTGATAATAATCCTTTGTCTGCTCGCTATGTATTGGTGCTATTATTTATTATTGCAATCTCATTAATGGCAATATATTACAAATCAATACTAATTTATTGGCAACAAACCTATCATACAGATCTTTTTGATTCTGGAAAAATCTTTGTTCAAGATAATTTAGTTGAAGAGCAGGTAGGAGCGACTCAGAAGCATTTAATTAAGTTTAAAGCATTGCCAATTGTTGATATGGGAAATTTTGCTTTTCCTAAGGAATCTCTTCCCTCATTTTTGAAAAGCAAACTATTATCACATGAAGCTATACAAATCGCAGTTACGGCTCCAGATCAGAGTGAAAAGCGCAATAATCAAGAAAAAACAAAAGTAGTTGTCTATCCAGATTTGCCACGCGTTAAAAATTATATTGAACATAATGAGCGTGTTTTGCCCCTATCACTTGGTGAGCGTTCAGAAGTGGATCAAGTAGAGCATTCAAAAAATTTAGTGACTTTGCCTATTGTGTTGTCTAAAAATGATAAAGTATTTTTAGCTGGTGATTCTTTAATGCAAGGTGTTGCGCCTTATGTTAAAAAAATGCTATTTAAGGAGTATAGTATAGAAAGTCTTGATTTAAGTAAGCAAAGTACTGGGCTTGCTTATCCAAAGGCTTTTAATTGGCCACATACCATTGATGAATATTTAACTGCTGATCCTTCTATTAAATTATTGATTATTTTTTTAGGTCCTAATGATCCTTGGGATTTTCCGGTTAAAGGATATACCAAGTATGCTAAGTTTAAATCTGAACTGTGGGAAGAACACTATCGTTTACGTATAGGAACTATTTTTGAGAGTGCTAAAAAACATAATGTGCAAGTGCTTTGGCTTGCACCTCCTTGTATGCGTAAATCAAAATTAAATGATGGAATGATTTATTTGAGTAGTTTATATGAATCAGAAGTCGAAAAAGCTAGGCAATATTTCTTAAAAACTAATATGTTATTGGGTTGTACTTACCAAGAGTTCAGTAGTTTCATTGAAACGGGTAAAGAAAAAATTAAAGTAAGATCCGATGATGGCATTCATTTTACGTCAACAGGTCAAAAGATTTTGGCTAAAGCTATTATTAAACTAATTACTTTTAGCGAATTAGAGGGTTCTCACATTGATTAAATCTATAAGGTATATTATTCCAATTTTTACGATAGTAATCACTGCCTGTTGTTGTATGGCTGAAAGTAAAACCAAGATTGTATCAGGCATTGTTGATTTTGGTGATCCAAATGCTGAGCAATTTGCGAGTCGATTAAAATCGTTGAGCATTAACCAACATACTGAACAAGTTGTAAAAATTACTCAATTTGGTGATTCGCATACTGCTGCTGATTTTTTTACTGGTGAATTTAGAACATTAATGCAAGCTGAATATGGTGATGCTGGTATTGGTTGGGTAACACCTGTATTTATTAAAGGTCAAAATCATATTGGCGTAAGTTGGGAATCAACAAATTGGGAAGTATTAAGCAGTAGAGCTTTGAGTGATATTGATTTTCCTATGGGTGGGTTTATTGCAAAGCCTATTAAAAATAACGCTAAAATTCAAATTAGACCAAAAGTATTAGATAATAAAATCTGGCAAGTTAAATTGACATTTAAAATGGTTAAAAATACACCTAATCCGCTTGTAGTTTATGATGATAATAATCATAAAATTTATTTAAGTACTATTCCTAAAGCCAATGTTTGGCAAACAACTTCTTTTAAATCTAAATTACCTATTGAGATTAATGGAAATGAAAATACTGAAATAGGTGGTATTTGGTTAACTCGCTATCGGCATTCAGGTGTCGTTGTTTCTGCTATAGGAACAAATGGTGCTAAACAGGCAATATGGCAAAAATGGAGCCCAAATT
Source organism: Gilliamella sp. wkB18 (assembly GCF_001690875.1). Classification (NCBI taxonomy): domain Bacteria; kingdom Pseudomonadati; phylum Pseudomonadota; class Gammaproteobacteria; order Orbales; family Orbaceae; genus Gilliamella; species Gilliamella sp. wkB18. Next base: position 59,573 of record NZ_LZHM01000110.1, on the reverse strand, counting down.
GGTTTAAAGAATTAGCGTTATCCCAAAGTGATTTGGTTATTCTTGAGTATGGTACAAATGAGAGCTTTGATGAAACATTAGATGTTAATGAGTATCGAAGTAATTTAGTTAAAAATATTCGTCAAATACGTAAATTATTGCCAAAAGCAGCTGTATTGCTTATCTCTCCACCAGATACAATGGTTAATGAAAAGCAGATACCTAAATTATTTTCGACGATTAAAAATATTCAAAAGCAGGTAGCAAGATCCGAAAAAACATTGTTTTGGGACTGGCAAGCTGCGATGGGTGGGCGATATTCTGTGAAAAAATGGTTGGCTCAAGGATTAGCACGTCCAGATTTAGTACATCAGACTTTACAAGGTTATAAAGAAAGTGCCAAAATCTTTTATACTGATTTAAATGAATTTGTTAGAAAAAAATAGGCTATTAATTTTTATAAAAGGAATAAATTTGTTATGTCATCACCAATTATCGTTGCTGTTGATTTTGCTAATGTTAAATCAGCATGGAATTTTATTGATCGGGTTGAACCGAAAGATTGTCGTTTGAAAATAGGTAAAGAGTTATTTACTCATGCCGGTCCTGATTTTATCAAGCAGGTCATGAATAAAGGCTTTGACGTTTTTTTAGATCTTAAATTTCATGATATTCCAAATACTGTTGCCAAAGCTGTAGCTTCAGCGGCTGATTTAGGTGTGTGGATGACAAATATTCATGCAAGTGGTGGTTCTCGAATGATGGAAGCCGCAAAAGATGCACTTTACCCTTATGGCAAAGAGGCTCCGATTTTAATAGCGGTAACAGTATTAACTAGTATGGAGTCTTCCGATCTTCAAGAAATCGGTATTAATATTTCTCCTTTAGAGCAAGCAACAAGATTAGCCTTGCTTGCTAAAAATTGCGGACTTGATGGTGTTGTGTGTTCCGCGAAAGAAGTACAAAGTTTTCGAACTCGTTTAGGTGGTGATTTTAAATTAGTTACGCCAGGCATTAGGCCTGCAGGTTCGCACCCTGATGATCAGCGTCGAATTATGACGCCACAACGTGCACAAGCTGCCGGTTCTGATTATTTAGTAATTGGGAGACCAATTACGCAAGCAGAAGATCCAAAAGCAGCTTTACAAGCTATTTTATCCACACTTGATGTAACCAAAGGTTAATTAAATATGTCTAATAATCCGCTTGTTTATTCGACCGATCTTGGTCGGATTAAACCAACAGAGCAAACTATTGTACGTCCAAAAGGTGATGGTATTATTCGAATTCAACGACAAACGTCGGGTCGTAAAGGAAAGGGAGTTTGTGTTATTTCTGGATTTGATATTGATGATACCCAATTATTACATTTAGCGACTGAATTAAAAAAGCGTTGTGGTTGCGGAGGATCTTTAAAAGGAGGGGTTATTGAAATTCAGGGAGATAAACGTGATTTATTAAAATCATTGCTTGAAGATAAAGGATTTAAAGTTAAATTAGTAGGTGGATAAACCTATTGCTGATAAGCGATGCGACCATGGTTGAAGTGGTCGTATCGCTAAACTAAAGTTAGTTTGATCTGTAAGTACGCATTTTTTTACTGATTTCTCGGCGCTCTTTAGAAATTTCTGCATTTTTTATAATGTAATCATCAACACGATCATCATAATCACTTTTCATATTTGCAATAACCGCCTGAAGTTCATCGTAAGTCATATCTGGTTTAATATAATCACTTAAATTTTCAAGTAATAATACGCGTTTTTGGTTATCTCGAATTTTTTTCTCGTTGTCTGATATTTCGCGTTTTAATTTATTTAAACGACGAGATAAACGAATGTACTCTAGTACATCTTGAAATGATGATGCGGTTGCTTTTTCCTTGTCCATCTATAACCCCTTATGTCTAAAAATGGAAAAATAAACTGTGACTAATTATATACCAATAAATTTTTAGATCATATTAAATATATCTTCATATTACATTGTTTAGCATCTAGATTAAATGTTATTTTATATAGTTATTATGTTTAATCTTTCCATTAAGCTCAATATTATGTTAAGTCAAAATCTGTTGCGATTGAAAAGAGTCTGTTATGCCTCATTTTTACTTGCCTACATATCAGCCATTAATGCACAATTTAATTTTACTTGTTTTAATAGTTTTATGTGTGTGGCTATAAGCCTAGTTTTTCCCAAATTTCGTCGATATGAGCAATGACTTTAGGATCTTTTTTGATGATTTTTCCCCATTCACGAGTTGTTTCACCAGGCCATTTATTCGTAGCATCTAATCCCATTTTAGATCCCAATCCTGAAACCGGAGAAGCAAAATCTAAATAGTCGATCGGTGTATTGTCGATAAAAGTTGTATCGCGATGTGGATCCATACGTGTTGATATAGCCCATATCACATCTTTCCAATCCCTTGCATTAATATCATCATCACAGACAATCACAAATTTTGTATACATAAATTGGCGTAGGTAAGACCATACACCTAGCATGACTCTTTTAGCATGACCTGGGTATTGCTTTTTAATTGTGACAACCGCTATGCGGTATGAACATCCTTCCGGTGGTAAATAAAAATCAACAATTTCTGGAAACTGTTTTTGAAGTATAGGGATAAAAACTTCATTTAATGCTAACCCCATAACCGCAGGTTCATCTGGTGGTCTACCAGTGTAAGTTGAATGATAAATAGCATCTTTACGATGAGTTAGATGTGTGACAGTAAAGACCGGAAATTGTTCAATTTCATTGTAATAACCAGTGTGATCACCGTATGGCCCTTCTGGTGCTAACTCGCTTGGATCGATGTAACCTTCAAGAATTATTTCCGCAGTTACAGGTACTTCTAAATCATTTGATAATGCTTTAACCACCTCGGTGCGACTGCCTCGTAATAATCCAGCAAAGGCATATTCCGGTAGTGTATCTGGCACAGGCGTTACAGCCGCTAAAATTGTTGCAGGATCAGCACCAATAGCTACGCTAACGGGGAATTTTTTATTAGGGTGAGCTTGTTGCCACTCTGCGAAATCAAGAGCTCCTCCACGATGTGATAGCCAACGCATGATTAGCTTATTTTTATCTAATAGCTGTAAGCGATAAATTCCTATATTTTGGCGATCTTTATATGGACCTTTCGTGATAGTTAGTCCCCAAGATAGCAATGGTGCCACATCTTCAGGCCAACAGTGCATAATGGGTAATTGTGTTAAATCAACTTGCTCACCTTTGAATATGACTTCTTGGCAAGGTGCTGATGAACGGTGTTTAACAGGCATATTCAATACTTGTTTATATTTGGGTAAAACATTAAAAAATTGCCGTATACCTTTTGGTGGTTCTGGCTCACGTAAGAAAGCTAAGAGTTCGCCTATTTCCCGTAATTCTGCGGTATCTTTTCGCCCCATTGCCATTGCAACACGTTTTGCCGTACCAAATAAATTGCATAAAACCGGCATATTATAACCAATAGGGTTTTCAAATAATAAAGCGGGACCTTCAGATCGTAATACTCGATCTGCTATTTCGGTCATTTCAAGATAGGGATTAATAGGATAAGTAATTCTTTTTAATTCACCTTGCTGTTCAAGATAATTTAAAAAATCACGAAAGTTTAAAAAGTTCATTATCGGTTACTCTCTATTTAAAACTTATCTTGTTTTATTTAACTAAAAAGATAACTTTAAATTTTTATAAAATTAATGTATTAATTGATGTCGACTAGTCTGCATCAAAGTTTTCACTGTAAATGGGTACTAATTTATTATTATTACATTCAACAATCTTTGGTAGTAAAATTTGAAATTGTGTCTGATCAATTTCAGTAAATTTGTTTTGATCAACTTGATAAAAAAGGAATTTATTATCTTGATCTTCAAACTCGAAAGATGCAATCCAATAATTTCTATCATTGTTATTTTCATTAGCAAAGATTTTAATAATGCTATTTTCACGTAAATCAGGTTGGTTATGTAATTGGTACTCAATTATATTTTCGGCAATTTGGGCGTCTTTTTCATCAAAAATAACGTACTCACTTCGATTCGTTTTACATTTATTAATGCTTATCTCTGCATGGCTACTTGTTATAGAAAATAATAAACCGATTAAGTTAATAATAGTTTTTTTTAAATTCATTTTTTTTGTTCCTTAATTAATTTTAATCATACTGGCTATTTGGTTAATCGCATCACGATTATTGGGTGATAATGTAAGATTGGCAGCATCATCAATTATCAGCCATTGATAAGCTAGATGTTCAGTTAGTATTGGTGTTATCTCATGTGAAAGCAGTAAGTAAAACCAATGTTCTGTATTCATTTTAACTTTCGGAGCATATTTATGTCTAAATTGTGGAAAAATCTCAAACTCAATGGTATGTTTAGCGTCAATTAACTCAAGATTTTGTCCGATAATGTCAATATTTGTTTCTTCTAAAACTTCACGAATTGCCGCATTGAATGGCAATTCGTTAATTTCTATACTGCCTGTGACTGATTGCCAAAAATTAGGATCATCTTGGCGTTGTAGCATTAGGCAGCGGTTGGTTGTTTTGCAGTAAATTACCACTAGCACTGATTCAGGATTTTTGAATTTTTGCATCAAAATTTTGTTACTTTTTGCTTACTTCTATCCCTAGCTCTACCAACGCAGTTGGGTTTGCAAGGCTTGGTGCATCAGTAAGTAAACAAGTTGCTGCTGTAGTTTTAGGAAATGCTATCACATCGCGGATGTTATCCGTTCCAGTTAATAACATACTTAATCGATCTAATCCAAAAGCTAAGCCAGCATGCGGTGGTGTACCATATTTTAATGCATCAAGTAAAAAGCCAAATTTTTCACGTTGATCGTGCTCATTAATTCCTAAAATTGAGAATACAGCTTGTTGCATTTCACTACGGTGAATACGGACAGAACCACCGCCCACTTCATAACCATTTATGACCATGTCATAAGCATTAGCGACGGCATTTTCAGGGTTTTTAAGCAATTCTTCAGGGGTATAATCTTTGGGTGATGTAAATGGATGATGCATTGCACTTAAGCCTTCATCTGTTTCTTCAAACATTGGGAAGTCAATTACCCAAAGTACCGCCCATTTATTTTCATCAGTTAGTCTTAAATCTTTACCCACTTTTAATCGTAATGCACCTAATGCATCGCTAACAACTTTATAACTATCAGCTCCAAACAGTAAAATATCACCATCTTTTGCATTGGCACGGTTAAGTAATGCTTCCATTTGTGATGTATTAAAGAATTTAGCAATAGGACTTTGTATGCCTTCTAAACCTTTACTGCGTTCATTGACTTTGAGCCAAGCCATTCCTTTTGCACCGTAAACAGAAATGAACTGGGTATATTCATCTAACTGTTTACGCGTTAATTGAGCACCATTTGGTACACAAAGTAAAGCTACACGACCTTTGGGATCATTGGCTGGTGTTGAAAACACTTTAAAATCGACATCTTTAACCAAATCAGCCACATCAATAATTTCAAGTGGATTACGTAAATCTGGTTTATCGCTACCAAAGCGACGCATCGCTTCGGTAAAAGTCATAACTGGAAATTTGCCTAAATCCACATTTTTCACATGTAACCAGAGCTCACGAATCATTTTCTCCATAACATCCCGTACTTGCTCTGCTGTCATAAATGAAGTTTCAACATCGATTTGCGTAAATTCAGGCTGACGATCGGCTCGTAAATCTTCATCGCGAAAACATTTTACAATTTGATAATAACGGTCAAATCCTGACATCATTAAAAGTTGTTTAAATAATTGTGGCGATTGTGGTAGTGCATAGAACTCACCCTTATGAATTCGACTTGGAACCAAGTAATCTCGTGCGCCCTCAGGGGTTGCTTTGGTTAACATAGGCGTCTCGATATCTAAAAAACCATGTTCGTTCATAAACGAACGAACAAATGCGGTAATTTTAGCTCGCGTTTTAAAGATCATTGCCATTTCAGGGCGACGCAAGTCAATATAACGATATTTTAGACGTTGCTCTTCACTGTTGTTTTGATTGAAATCAAGAGGCAAAACATCGCTACGGTTAAATATTGTCAATTCAGTTGCCAAAATTTCAATCTCTCCGGTTGCCATATCTTTATTGATTTGACCCTCCGGACGGGATCTTACTTTACCTTTAATTTGGATACAAAATTCATTACGAAGTTCTCCTGCAAGTTGGAATGCTTGTTGATAATCTGGATCGAAAAAAACTTGCACAATACCTTCACGATCACGCATATCAATAAAGATCATTCCACCTAAGTCTCGGCGCTTGTTGACCCAACCACATAATGTTACTTCTTGATTAACATGAGAAGCTGTTAACTGACCACAATAAATCGAGCGCATAAAATATCCTGTTTAAATATCAATCTATAAAAATTAGTGAGTATTATAAAACAAATAAAGACCTTATAAAGGCATTTGTTGAGTTTTATTCTTTATTATTAAAATGTGGTTCAAAAAAATTCATTAAAAACGAAAAAAGTTGATATACATAACATTTAATTTTTTATTATCAACGTGTTAATTTATTGGTTGTGAGATGTGATTAGTTTATAATGGCGAAAGGGTAATGTATTGCTTTGTCTAGCTTTGATTTATAATCTTAATTTCTTGGCACATTATTAGGTCAAGTTTTTGCTATAATGCACTTTATCTTTTAACAAGTATAATACTTTATGCAAGAGCTTACAGATAAAGAATTGCTACGTTATGATAGGCAAATTACACTACATGGCTTTGATGTTGAAAAACAGCAGATACTAAAAAGCAGTTCAGTATTAATTATTGGATTAGGTGGTCTTGGTTGTGCTGCGTCCTTATATTTAGCTGCCTCAGGAGTGGGAAAATTAACTTTATTGGATTTTGATATTGTGTCAAAATCAAACTTAAATAGGCAAGTTTTATATACTGAAAAGTCAATTAATCATTATAAAGTGGATGAAGCAAAACTTGCGCTATGTAAAATTAATAATGATATTGTCATTGAATCCATTAATCAACAACTTGATGATAGTGATCTTATTTCGCTTATAAAACAGCATAATATTGTGATTGATTGTACGGATAATTTAATCACTCGTGAGCAAATTAATCGTTGTTGTTTTCAGTCCAAAACGCCATTGGTTTCGGGGTCGGCTATTCGGATGGAAGGGTTATTGACTGTCTTTACTTATCAACAAGACGAGCCATGTTATTACTGCTTAAGTCGCTTGTTCGGTAATGATCAGTTAACTTGTATTGAAGCTGGAGTATTGGCGCCACTAGTTGGTATGTTTGGTTCCATGCAAGCATTAGAAGCAATAAAGGTATTAACTCATTATGGTGTTCCTTTAGTGAGAAGGTTGCTTATTGTTGATGTAATGACGATGCAATTTAACCAAGTTACATTTCCAAAACAACCTAATTGTTATGTATGTGCTAGTAATATAAATCAGATAAAATAATGAAAATTAATCGTATCATTTTAGCACCTATGGAAGGTGTGCTTGATTATCATGTTAGGCAAATTTTAACTGAAATTAATGAATTTGATTATTGTGTTACTGAATTTATTCGGGTTACCCATCATAAATTATCAAATCAAACTTTTTATCGTTTTTGTCCTGAACTTTATCATGGCGGCAAAACTATATCAGGTACACCAGTTCGTATTCAGCTTTTAGGGCAATCACCGCAATGGATGGCAGAAAATGCAGCGAAAGCGATTGAGTTGGGATCTTACGGTGTTGATATCAATTTTGGTTGTCCTGCTAAAACTGTAGTTGGAAGCCAAGGCGGTGCGTATTTATTGCAATACCCTGAACAAATTTTTAATATTGTCAGTCAAGTTCGACAAGCTATTGCAGCTACTGACACATTATCTGTGAAAATTCGGTTAGGTTGGGATGATAAATCGTATTGTTATGAAATAGCTAATGCTATTCAACTAGCTGGCGCAAATGAAATTGTTATTCATGGTAGAACTAAAATAGATGGTTACAGATCCGATAAAATTGATTGGCAAACGATAGGTAAAATTAAAAAAAAACTGAATATTCCTGTTATTGCTAATGGTGAAATTTTTTCGATTGATAATGCTCAAAGTTGCATAACCCAGAGCTTAACTACTGATATTATGCTTGGTCGTGGAATACTCAATACTCCTAATTTAGCCAATGTAATTCGTTTCAGACAGTTAGCATTACCTTGGAATCAGGTTATGCAAATTCTAATTCGTTATGCAACAACACCTATTGATGACGCCAAACCTTTGTACCACTCAGCACGAATTAAGCAATGGCTTGCTTATCTTCGACAGCAGTATCCTCAAGCTTTGGCGCTTTTACAAAGTATTCGAATTTTTAAAACACAAAAAGAAGTTTCTGATTTTTTAATTTCCTTCAGTAATAATGATATGAATTAAAAGATATCTAAAAAAATAGAATAAATTTTATTATTGAGATGTATAAAGTTGTCCTAATGCAATTAAATTAAGGGTTAATTTAAAAAATTAATTGTCCACTCTTTTTTATGTTTATGATTTTTTCTTTCAAAAATTTTATCATTGACAATAATTAAGACAATAAGGCTATTATTCAATAGGCATAAAAGATAATATAACAAAGGGTTATCCATAATTAAAAGCAGACTATCTTGTTAGTGAGTATATAATTTATTGCATAACTTTGTTATAGTGTACAAGTTGTAAGTTTTTTATAAAATAGAGAGGCAGGAATGATGCTTGGTAAGCGACAATCGGATACAACATTAGAATGGTTTTTATCTCATTGCCATATTCATAAATATCCAGCAAAAAGCACCCTTATTCATCAAGGCGAAAAAGCAGAGACTCTCTATTATATTGTTAAAGGTTCAGTTGCAGTTTTAATTAAGGATGATGAAGGCAATGAAATGATCCTGTCATATTTAAATCAAGGACAATTTTTAGGTGAAATCGGACTTTTTGAAGAAGGTACCGAGCGAAGCGCTTGGGTTAAAGCCAAAATAAGTTGTGAAGTAGCTGAAATATCTTACAAAAAATTTAAACAACTTGTGCAAGTTAATCCCGATATTTTAATGCGATTGGCTAGCCAAATGGCAAGTAGATTACAAGTTACATCTGAAAAAGTAAGTAATTTGGCGTTTTTAGACGTGGCAGGACGTATTGCTCAAACCTTATTAAATCTTGCCAAACAACCTGATGCCATGACACACCCTGATGGCATGCAAATCAAAATTACTCGTCAAGAAATAGGTCAAATTGTTGGTTGTTCTCGCGAAACCGTTGGACGTATTTTAAAAATGTTGGAAGACCAGCATCTTATTTCTGCACATGGTAAAACGATTGTAGTTTACGGCACACGTTAATTATACGATTACTAGAGCTTAGTCATAAAATGATTGTTACGATATGAGATATAACATGACACAAGAAAGATGTATTCCTAGTCATGTGGCTATAATTATGGATGGAAATGGTCGCTGGGCAAAGCAACGAAATCAGTTACGTGTGGTCGGTCATCGCGCCGGCTTGAAAACTGTGCGTAAAATTGTTATGCATGCTGCAAGTATAGGCGTAAAAGTATTGACTTTATATGCATTTAGTAGCGAAAACTGGAAACGTTCTTCAAGCGAAGTTTCAGCACTGATTTCACTTTTTATTTATGCGTTAAATCGAGAGATGAAAACGTTAAATAAAAATAATATTCGTTTAAATATTATAGGTGATATTTCACGTTTTAATGATCAGCTTCAAACGATGATTATTAATTCCGAAGCATTGACTAAAAATAATTCGGGACTTGTATTGAATATTGCAGCAAACTATGGCGGACGCTGGGATATATTGCATTCTGCTAAAAATATTGCAAAGCAGGTTATGCAAGGTGAATTAATGGTAGATGAAATTACGGAAGATCGATTTGGTTTGGAAATGTGTATGAGTGACCAGCCTGAGGTAGATCTTGTTATTCGTACGGGTGGTGAATATCGTATTAGTAATTTTTTATTATGGCAAATTGCTTATGCAGAACTTTATTTTACTGATGTTTTGTGGCCTGATTTCAATCAGGTATTATTTGATGAAGCAATTAATGAATTTAATACCAGAGAACGACGCTTTGGTGGTATTTTAGTAGAGGAATAATAATTATGTTAATTCACCGTATATTTGCAGCTATTGTACTTATACCTTTAGTGATTCTAGCGCTTTTTTTAGCTCCATTATCCATATTTGTTTTTATAATGATTGTTGTATGTGGATTAGCCGGTTGGGAATGGGCACAGTTTTTTGGTATTATTAATAAACAAACAAAATTATGTTTCGCATTAGCTGTCGTTCTATTATTGAATTTACTTTATTTGGCTCCGATATCTACAGAAGTAAAATTGAAATTATATAGTGTATTATTATTACTCTCCATTGTTTGGTGGTTAGTTGCACTAGCTTTGGTGGCTAGTTATCCTCGTATTGCTAAATATTGGAGAAGCTCTTTAATTGCCAAGTTATTATTTGCTTTTTTTACAATAGTTCCCTTCTTTATTGGTATGATTGAGCTAAGAGCGATTGATTACACTATTAATTCTTATACAGGTGCATTTTGGCTTCTTTATGTTTTTGCTTTGGTTTGGGCAACAGATACGGGGGCATATTTTGTTGGGCGTAGTTTTGGAAAACGAAAATTAGCTGCTAAAGTATCTCCAAGTAAAACTATTGAAGGTTTTATAGGGGGAGTTAGTGTTGCCATTGTAATCAGTTTTATTGCATATCTTTCAGGCATATTTAAGATCAATTTTGTTATTTTTGTGATTAGTTCTATGTTTGCAATTTTTGCTTCGGTCCTTGGTGATTTAACAGAAAGTATGTTTAAACGAGAAGCCGGCATAAAAGATAGTGGGAACTTGATTCCAGGTCATGGCGGTATTTTAGATCGGATAGATAGCTTGACTGCTGCAGTTCCAATTTTTGCTACTTTTTCTTTATATTTATTGTAAAAAGGTTATAAATTTTGCTTTGGTCGCTGTTGTTATTTCTTATTACAATCAGTATATTAGTTACTGTGCATGAATTTGGGCATTTTTTTATTGCACGGTTATGTGGTGTACGTGTTGAGTGTTTTTCTATAGGCTTTGGTAAAAAGTTGTGGTCACATAAGTTTTCAAGTGGAACAGAATTTGTAATTGCTATGATTCCACTAGGCGGTTATGTTAAAATGCTCGATAAAAATGTAAAAGCAGTATCGGTAGAATATAAAAAATTTGCTTATGATGAAAAGAAAATCTGGCAAAGAGCAGCAATTATATTTGCTGGTCCTTTAGCTAATTTTGTATTAGCATTTATTCTTTATTGGATTATTTTTTTGATGGGCATAGTAACTTATCCTGTCAAAATCGAAGGTACGATACCGAATACACCAGCGGCAATGATTAATATTCCTGCTGGTGTAGAATTAAAAAAAATAAATAATATTGATATTGAAAGTTGGAATGATGTGAATTTAGTACTGATATCTCTTCTTGGGAAAGATAGTATCTCTCTTTCATATTTAGAAGATGTTGGTAATAATAACCGAAAAGAAATCAAAAAAAATGTTGATATAAGTCATTGGCATTTTGATGTTGAAAAAGAATCTGCGATTAAAACATTTGGATTTATACCTAAAACATTGGAAATTTATCCAATTGTGAGTAGAATTATATCAGGATCGGTGGCTGAGAAGGCTGGATTGCAAATAGGTGACAAAATTATAAGCTATGATGGTCGCCCCTATGAAAATTGGGATGATTTTGCAGCTACAATAAAAAAGGGTAAACAAATAAGATTAAAAGTTGAGCGAGAAAATGAGATCCTTGATTTTGATCTTAAACCGGCAATTCAAAAAAATGGCGAAGGTATAGTGGGACTATATCCAACCTCAACTGCTGTACTTAAGCAGTATGGCTTTTTAGACGGATTTAGTAAAGGAATTGAACAAGCAGTGTTGACAATTCGGTTAACTGCACGTTCTCTTTATCAGTTGGTAACAGGTGTTATTGGTCTAGATCAATTATCAGGACCAATAACTATAGCAAAAAGCGCAGGGCAAACAGCAAGTTATGGTTTTACACCTTACTTATATTTTCTAGCTTTTATTAGTATAAGTTTAGGTGTTATCAATCTTGTTCCATTACCCATGTTAGATGGCGGGCACCTTATTTTTCTATTATTTGAAAAAATAAATGGTAAAGCGCTATCCAATAAAGCAAAGGAGCAATTTTTTCGTATTGGATTTGTTTTATTAATGGTAATAATGGGAATTGCACTATTTAATGATTTTTTACGATTGTGATGGGATGGGGTTATAAACATTTACAATGAAAATAAATAAATTACTTATAGCATCTTTGCTGTTCAGTTCTACAGCAGTATATAGTTCCAATGCCTTTTGTGCTGAAGAATTTGTTGTGCGAGATATTCAATTTGATGGCTTGCAGCGAGTTACTGAAGGGGCTGCTTTACTTGATATGCCAATTCAAGTTGGTGATTATGTGAGCGATTCAGATCTGGGACACATCATCAAATCACTTTATTCTAGTGGAAACTTTGACAATATCACTGTTTCTAGAGATGGCGATCGTTTAATCGTTCATGTTCAAGAACGCCCAACAATAGCTAGCATTAATTTTTCAGGCAATAAAGCAATTAAAGATGACATGCTTAAAAAGAATTTAGACAGTTCAGGTATTCGAGAAGGTGATGCATTAGATCGCACTATGCTTTCTGTAATAGAAAAAGGCTTGGAAGATTTTTATTATAGTGTGGGTAAATATAATGCTCAGGTTAAGGCTGTTATAACACCATTGTCTCGTAACCGAGTTGATTTAAAAATAGTAGTAGCTGAGGGTAAATCAGCTTTAATTGATCAGATTAATATAGTTGGCGCTAAAGCTTTTTCTCCAGAAGAACTTGTTTCCCGTTTTTCATTGCGAGATGAGGTTCCATGGTGGAATATGTTTGGTGATCGAAAGTATCAAAAACAAAAATTAGCAGCTGATTTAGATGAATTACAAAGCTTTTATTTAAATCGCGGCTATGCTCGTTTCAATATTGAATCAACGCAAGTTAGCTTAACCCCTGATAAAAAAGGTATATATGTTACTATAAATATTCATGAGGGAGAGCAATATAAGCTATCTAATTTAGACTTTAGAGGTAATTTTGCAGGGCATAAAGAAGCAATTGCCAAAATAGCTAACGAACGTATTTCAATTGGTGAACTTTATAATGGTCAAAAAATAACTGAAATTGAAGATAAAGTTAAACAGCTACTTGCAAATTATGGTTATGCTTATCCACGCATTAATGTTCAACCTGAAATGGATGATTCCGCACATACTGTTAAATTAGTCGTAATGGTTGATGTAGGAAAACGCTATTATGTTCGTAATATCAATATTGATGGAAACACCGTGACAAGTGAAGGTGTTGTGCGCCGGGAGCTTCGCCAAATGGAGGGCGCTTGGTTAAGCAATGGATTAGTTGAGTTAGGGAAAGAACGTATAAGCCGATTAGGTTTTTTTGATACTGTTGAGGTAAGTACAGAACGTGTTCCAGGTGTAGAAGATCAGGTTGATGTAACTTATAAAGTGGTTGAACGCAATACTGGTAGCATTAAACTGGGTATTGGGATTGGTTCTGATAGTGGATTAAGCTTTAATGCGGGGATATCACAAGATAACTGGTTAGGAACCGGTAATAGTGTGTCATTTGATGTTAATACGACAAATACTGATAAGACAGCTTCAATATCAATTTTGAACCCATATTTCACCGTTGATGGGGTAAGTTTAGGAGGAAGCTTATATTATAATACTTACAAAGCAGATGATGACGATGACGAATCTGTTTATTCAAGTAAAGTATGGGGCGTTTCAGCAAGTTTAGGCTTCCCACTTAGTGAAAATAACTTTATTCGATTTGGTACTGAATTTACTAATCATAAATTATCTGATATGCGCGCTCAGTACGGTATGTGGCGCTACTTTGATTCAATGGGCGAAAATATGCAAGACAAACGCTCAATGACTTATAATGCGAATGATTTATTGTTAAATGCTTATTGGACTTATAATTCTCTTAATAGAGGTTATTTCCCAACATCAGGTCTAAAAATAACAGCAAATGCTAAAATAACTGCCCCATTATTTGATAATCGATTCTATAAAATTGTTACTGATGCATCATATTATTATCCAATTGATTCAGACCATAACTGGGTATTTCTAGCGCGTGGTCGCTTGGGATATGGTAATGGGTTTGGAGGTAAACAATTGCCATTTTATGAGAATTTTTATGCTGGTGGCTCAACAGTTCTTCGTGGCTTTAAATCCAATACTGTAGGTCCTAAAGCCATTTACTTTAACAATGAAGGCTGTGATGGACTGAATAATACGCTAAAATGTACAGAGTCTAAGGATGCAGTAGGTGGTAATGCATTAGCATTTACAAGTGTAGAATTGATTGTTCCAACCCCATTTGTGAGTGAGAAATATGCTAATAGTATTCGCACATCGTTCTTTGTGGATGCAGGTACTGTTTGGGATTCTGAATGGAAGCTAAAAGGTAATAATATGCCAGATTATAGCTCTCCTTCTGATATTCGTGTATCAGCTGGTATTGCTGTTCAATGGATGTCACCATTAGGACCATTGGTCTTTTCTTATGCTCAACCGCTTAAGAAATTTGATGGTGATTCAGCTCAACAATTTCAGTTTAATATAGGTTCAACGTGGTAATATCGCGTTGTATAAATAAAAATACAAATAGGTGAAAAAAGTGAAAAAAATTATATCAATTCTTGGTATTAGTGCTGCGTTCTTCTTTACAGGTATCGCAAATGCAGAAGTAAAAATAGGCGTTATAGATGTAATGTCTATATTACAACGCATGCCACAACGAGAAGCAGTAGGTAAAGCATTAGATAAAGAATTTGATGCAAAAATTAAATCATTACAAGATGTTGAATCTAAGGCTAAAAATGCAAGTGCACGCTTGAAAAAAGAAGGTCAAACGTTATCTGCGTCTGAAAAAAGTAAATTAAATAAAACAATTTCTGATTTTGAAAATAAAGCTAAAGCGTTTTCAAATGAATATCGTAAACGTGAATCTGAAGAGGCAGAAAAGTTATTAGCTAAAATTCAAGAAGCAGTTAAAGATATCGTTGCAACAGAAAAATATGATCTTATTTTAAAAGCAGAAGCCGCTTTATCTGCTTCAGATTCTGTTGATATTACAGAAAAAGTGTTGGAAAAGGTCAAAAATTAATGTTGGCTTTTCGTTTAGAGCAACTAGCTAAGCATCTTGATGCAAAATTACATGGTGATGGTAATTTAACTATCACCGGTATAGCGTCAATGAAAAATGCAGTACCTGGGCAAATTACTTTTTTGTCCGACAAAAAGTTACGGAATAATTTATTGGATTGTAAAGCTTCTGCTGTAGTCTTAACAGAAGAAAATCTTAGACATTGGCATGGTGCAGCTTTAATAGTTACAAATCCTTATCTCTCTTACGCTAAATTAGCCCAATTTCTCGATACTACGCCAAATCCAGCTAAAGATATCGCTCCTTCATCAGTAATTGATCCAACGGCACAATTGGGTAAAAATGTCTCAGTAGGAGCTAATGCTGTTATTGAAAGCGGTGTGGTATTAGGTGATGAATGTATCATCGGAGCTGGTTGTTTTATAGGTAAAAATACCATAATAGGTAAAGGTACAAAATTATGGGCAAATGTTTCTATTTATCATAACTGTATAATTGGTGAAAATTGCTTAATACAATCAGGAACAGTTATTGGTGCTGATGGTTTTGGTTATGCAAATGATAAAGGTAAATGGATAAAAATTCCTCAACTTGGTCGAGTTGTTATTGGCAATAATGTTGAAATTGGAGCATCAACAACAATTGATCGCGGTGCACTTGATGATACGGTTATTGGTAATGGAGTTATTATCGATAATCAGTGTCAAATTGCACATAATGATATAATAGGTGATCATACAGCTATTGCTGGTGGCGTGATTATGGCTGGAAGCTTAACTATTGGTCGCCATTGTTTAATTGGTGGTGCAAGCGTTCTTAATGGTCATATGGAGATTTGTGATCAAGTCACTGTAACTGGTATGGGTATGGTAATGCGTCCAATAACTAAACCAGGCGTTTACTCATCAGGTATTCCTTTACAAGAAAATAAAGTATGGAGAAAAACTGCTTCTTTAGTTTTACATATTGATGAAATAAATAAACGCTTGAAATCACTTGAGAAGAAACTATTAAATGTCTCGACGTAAACGGTTTCGGTCGGTATAATGCCTGCCTATTTTATAAATTTTTTAGCTCAATTATCACTTTTAATGTAATTAAGAGCAGAATATTCAAAAATTCCGAGGTATAAAGATGCAAGTTTCGTTAGAAACAACACAAGGTGTAGGTCGACGTTTGTCAATTGCAATTAAGGCCGATGAGATTAAAAAAGCTATTGATAAAGAATTAATTAATACTGCAAAGAAAGTTCGTATAGACGGTTTCCGTAAAGGAAAAGTACCTTTGAAAATTGTTGAACAACGTTATGGTGCTTCTATTTTGCAAGATGCATTAAGCGATTTAATGCAACGAAACTTTATTGAAGCAATTATCCAAGAAAAATTGAATCCTGCAGGTGCGCCGACTTATATTCCAACCGAATATAAAAATGGTGAAGACTATACTTTTACTGTTGAATTTGAAGTTTATCCGGAAGTTGAAGTTAAAGATCTAGATAAAATTGAAATTGAAAAGCCAGTTGCAGAAGTAGTTGATGCAGATATTGAAACAATGATTGAAACGCTACGTAAACAACAAGGAACTTGGAAAGAAGTTGATCAAGATGCTAAAGAACAATGCCGTGTTACTTTAGATTTTGTTGGTAAAGTTGATGGTGAAGAATTTGAGGGCGGTAAAGCTAATGATTTTGTATTAGTATTAGGCCAAGGTCGAATGATTCCAGGTTTTGAGGATGCAATTATTGGACATAAAGTTGGTGATAAGTTTGATATCAATGTTACTTTCCCTGAAGATTACCACTCAGAAAATTTGAAAGGTAAACCAGCCGTTTTTGCTGCAACACTTAAGAAAATTGAAGAACTTGAACTTCCTGAACTTACCAAAGAGGTTATCAAACGTTTTGGTATTGCTGATGGTACTGTTGAAAGTTTACGAGCAGAAGTCCGTAAGAACATGACTCGTGAGCTTAATGCAACAATTCGTAATAAAATTAAAACACAAGTTATTGATGGTTTAGTTAAACATAATGAGATTGATGTTCCAACAGCATTAATTGAACGTGAAGTTGATGTCTTGCGTAAGCAGGCTTTATCACGTTTTGGTGGCAACATGAAGCAACCAGTCGAATTACCAAAAGAATTGTTTGAAGTTGAAGCGAAGAGACGTGTTAGTATTGGTTTATTATTCAGTGAAATTATAGAGAAAAATAAGCTTAAAGCGGATGATTCTCGAGTTCAGTCATTAATTGATGAAATTGCGACAGCTTATGAAGATCCCAAAGAAGTTATAGAATATTATCGTAACGATAAGAAAGCGATGGATAATATTCGTTCTGTAGCTTTAGAAGATCAAGTTGTTGATCTATTATTAACCAGTGCAAAAGTAACAGATAAAAAATATTCTTTTTCTGAATTAATGAATCAGCAAGTAGCATAATTATTAGCTGTTTAATTTAATCTAAATAAGATCACTATAAAGCCCAAATAAGGAATATCTGTTTGGGCTATTTTGTTTAAATAGGAGATAAAAATGTCTTTAGAACCATACATGAGTGTTATCCCAATGGTTGTTGAGCAGAGTTCTCGTGGTGAGCGAGCTTATGATATTTATTCAAGGTTATTAAAAGAGCGCATTATTTTCTTAACTGGTCAGGTCGAAGATAATATGGCTAACCTTGTTATCGCTCAAATGCTATTTTTAGAAGCTGAAAATCCAGAAAAAGATATTTATTTATATATTAACTCACCTGGTGGTGTAGTGACAGCAGGTATGGCTATTTATGACACAATGCAATTTATTAAGCCAGATGTAAGTACAATTTGTCTTGGTCAGGCTTGTTCAATGGGTTCCTTACTTTTAACTGCTGGAACTAAAGGGAAGCGTTATTGTTTGCCTAATGCTCGTGTAATGATTCATCAACCATTAGGTGGTTTTCAAGGACAGGCTTCTGATATTCAAATTCATGCTCAAGAAATTTTACAGGTTAAAAGTCGATTAAATAATATTTTATCGTTACATACAGGACAAGATATTAGTGTAATTGAAAAAGATACTGATCGTGATAATTTTATGTCTGCTGAAAAAGCAGTTGAATATGGCTTGGTTGATGCCATATATAACAAACGATCTTAAAAATATAGGTAGGTGGTAAAAGTGAATAAAGAAAGTTCAGAAAAATTACTCTATTGTACTTTTTGTGGTAAAAGTGAACATGAAGTTCGTAAACTGATTGCTGGACCAGCATCTATATATATCTGTAACGAATGTGTCGGATTATGTAATGATATTTTAAAAGAAGAAACAAAAAGCTTTCTTTCACATGAAGAGTTCATCAATAAGCCATTGCCAACACCACATGAAATTCGAGCACATCTTGATGAATATGTTATTGGTCAAGATTATGCAAAGAAAGTTTTATCTGTTGCTGTTTATAATCACTATAAGCGTTTACGTAATTATACTAGCAGTAAGGATGTCGAGTTAGGTAAGAGTAATATTTTATTAATTGGTCCTACTGGTAGCGGTAAAACATTATTGGCAGAGACATTAGCTCGGTTTTTAGATGTACCTTTTGCAATGACTGATGCCACAACATTAACTGAAGCGGGTTACGTTGGTGAAGATGTTGAAAATATTATTCAGAAATTACTGCAAAATTGTGATTATGATGTGGAAAAAGCGCAACGTGGGATTATTTATGTCGATGAAATCGATAAAATAACTCGAAAATCAGATAATCCATCTATTACAAGAGATGTATCAGGAGAAGGTGTTCAACAGGCTTTGTTAAAGATTATTGAAGGAACTATTGCTTCAGTTCCCCCTAAAGGCGGTCGTAAACACCCTCAACAAGAATTTTTACAAGTTGATACCTCAAAAATCCTTTTTATTTGCGGTGGTGCTTTTAGTGGGTTAGACAAGGTAATTGAAAATCGTGTTTCAACTAATACTGGAATAGGTTTTGGTGCTGAAGTAAAAAGTACTAAACAAAGGGCTTCTGAATCTGAATTATTAGCTAAGATAGAAGCTGAAGACTTAGTTAAATTTGGATTAATTCCAGAATTTATTGGTCGGCTACCTGTTATTGGTACTCTTTCTGAATTGGACAAGGAAGCATTAATTAGTATTTTAACTGAGCCTAAAAATGCTTTAACTAAGCAATATCAAGCATTATTTGAACTGGATGGTGTTGATCTTGAGTTTTCTAAAGAATCATTAGATGCTATAGCAATAAAAGCGATGAAACGTAAAACTGGTGCACGAGGTTTACGTTCAATAGTAGAAAATATTTTACTTGATACTATGTATGATTTACCTTCAATGAACAGTATTAAACAAGTCGTTGTTGAACAAGATACAGTAGAAAAATCTCAAGCACCAAAATTAGTCTATCGTAATGATACAGAACTTACTGGTTAGATACCTCTACTTGCTGCTATTTTGTTAGCAGTAAGTAAAGAATAAATAATGAAATTTAACATTAAAATTCTGAATGATTTTATCAACCATGTTTTAAGGATAATACATATTATAAACAATAAAAAATAGGCTTGAATACCTTAAAACGATCCCAATATCTATCAAATGGGGTTGTACTACTAGAGAGAAAAAAATGAAAACAAAACAAACTAAACAAATGATTATGCCTATTTTACCATTACGCGATGTTGTCGTGTTCCCTCATATGGTAATTCCTCTCTTTGTCGGACGAAATAAATCAATACGTTGCCTTGAAAGTGCAATGGAAATGGATAAACAAGTCTTTCTTGTGACACAAAAAAACCCATCTCAAGATGACCCTGATGTTGATGATTTATATGAAATCGGCACTGTGGCTAATATTTTGCAATTACTTCAATTACCAGACGGAACTGTGAAAGTTTTAGTTGAAGGGGTTGAGCGTGCTAAAATTTTGGATATTGTTGAACAAGATGAAGATGATTTTTTAATAGCAAATATTAAACCTCTTAGAGAAAAGAAAAATCCAGAGGATTTAAATGAAGCATTAATTCGTGTAGTGTTATCTAATTTCGAAGAATATTCAAAACTTAATAAAAAAATTACCCAAGAAGTAGTTGATTCCATTAGATTAATTAAAGAACCTTCACAATTATCTGATTCGATTGCTGCAACTTTATTTTTGAAGGTTGAACAAAAGCAGCAAATTTTAATAACAGCTGATCTTGAAAAACGGTTTGAATTGCTTATTGCAATGATGGAAGCTGAGATCGATTTGTTACAAGTTGAAAAAAATATTCGGCAACGTGTTAAACAACAAATGGAAAAAGCACAGAAAGAATATTATCTTAACGAACAAATCAAAGCAATTCATAAAGAGTTAGGTGATATAGATAATAAACCTGATGAATATGAAGAATTAAAAAATAAAATTACTAAAGCAAAAATGCCTCAAGAAGCAACAGATAAAGCCTTGGCAGAACTAAATAAATTGAGAATGATGCCAGCAATGTCAGCTGAGGCAACTGTTGTGCGTGGTTATATAGATTGGATGATACAAGTGCCTTGGTATAAGCGTAGTAAAGTCAAGAAAAGTATAGAAGGTGCAAAAAAAGTATTAGATAAAGATCATTATGGCCTTGAAAGAGTAAAAGACCGGATTTTAGAGTACTTAGCAGTACAAGGTCGAGTAAATAAAGTTAAAGGTCCAATTTTATGTTTAGTTGGACCTCCAGGTGTTGGTAAAACTTCACTTGGTCAATCAATTGCTAAAGCAACAGGTCGCCAATATGTTCGAATGGCGTTAGGGGGAGTACGTGATGAAGCTGAAATTCGTGGGCACAGACGTACATATATTGGTTCTATGCCGGGAAAATTAATTCAACGAATGGTTAAAGTCGGGGTTAAAAATCCATTATTCTTATTAGATGAAATTGACAAAATGGCATCTGATATGCGAGGGGATCCCGCATCAGCTTTATTAGAAGTACTTGATCCTGAGCAAAATAATGCTTTTAGTGATCACTATTTAGAAGTTGATTACGATTTATCCGATGTAATGTTTGTTGCTACAGCAAATTCAATGAATATTCCTGCGCCATTATTGGATCGTATGGAGGTTATTCGCCTTTCTGGTTATACAGAAGATGAAAAGTTGAATATTGCCAAACAGCATTTAATTACAAAACAACTTGAAAATAACGGTTTGAAGCAAAAAGAAATTAGTATTGAAGATTCTGCTATTATCGGCATTATTCGTTACTATACTCGAGAAGCAGGGGTTCGAAGCTTAGAGAGAGAAATTGCAAAAATTTGTCGTAAAGTTGTTAAACAATTAGCTTTGGATAATAAGTTGAAAAAAGTGATAATTACTCAAGATAATCTTAAAGATTACTTAGGTGTGCAGCGCTTTGATTATGGTAAAACAAATAATGAAAATCGTATTGGAGAAGTGGTTGGCCTTGCTTGGACAGAAGTAGGTGGAGACTTACTAACTATTGAATCTGCCAGTGTGCCAGGTAAAGGTAAATTAACTTATACAGGATCACTCGGTGATGTGATGCAAGAGTCTATTCAAACGGCATTAACTGTTGTACGGGCTCGTGCAGAAAAATTAGGTATAAATAGCGATTTTTACGAAAAACGTGATATCCATGTGCATGTACCTGATGGGGCAACTCCAAAAGACGGACCAAGTGCAGGTATTGCAATGTGTACTTCACTCATTTCAACGTTAACTGGTAATCCTGTTCGTTCTGATGTTGCTATGACTGGTGAGATAACATTACGTGGAGAAGTTTTACCAATAGGTGGGCTAAAAGAGAAGTTACTAGCTGCGCATCGAGGTGGAATTAAAATTGCACTTATTCCAATTGATAATATTAAAGATTTGGAAGAAATACCAGATAATGTTAAAGCAGAAATTGATATTCGTCCCGTCAAATGGATTGATGAGGTAATTACTATTGCTTTACAAAACAATCCATTTGGTATAGAGCCAGTAGCTGAAAAAGTATCATTAAAGCAAACTGCTAAAAAAACAATCAAAAAGGTAAAAAATAATGTTGGCGTATCTACTCGTTTAAATTGATTGTTTTATTATAAAAAGATCAGCTTAATGTTGATCTTTTTTTATCCTTTAACATTCCTATAATAGCCAATTTAGTTAAATATGCTATACTTGCGAAATTCAACTTTCTTTTTATGGAGAATCGCAAGAAATGATGGAAACAATCCGAAATGCGGCAAATAATATTGCTGTTAAAATTATTTTTGCAGTAATCATTATTAGTTTTATCTTTACCGGTGTCGGTTATTTAGGGTTTGGTGGTAGTTCACATGATGAACAGAAATATATTGCAAAAGTAGATGGTGAAGGAATTAGTCGAGCAGAGTTTGAAGCTCAAGCTAAAGCCCAAACCGCCAATGCAGGAGGAGATAGTGCTTTTATTAAGCAACTTCGCCGTAATATATTGTCTTATCAAGTAAATAATGCTCTAGTTTATAAATTGTCAAAGGAAGTTAATACTATTATTTCTAATGATCAAATAAAAAATTATATCAGAAAACAACCTGTCTTTTTTGAAAATGGTAAATTTAATAATAAAAAGTATTTAGATTTACTTTCTGCTAATAACTATACTCCAGATAAATATGCTGAATCTTTAAGAGCATTGCTACAACAACAACAATTGATTGGTGCGCTAGTTGACAGTAGTTTTGTATTACCAGTTGATTCTGAAATATCATTATTAAAAGATCAAACAAGAACAGTTTATGCTGCTACAATAAACTCTTCTATAGTTAGTATGAATGATGTGAAAATATCAACAGAAGATGAACAAAAATATTATGATGAACATCAGAATGAATTTTTTAGGAAGGAAAGGGTAAAATTTAAGTATATTGCTAATAATAAGGAAGATTATTTTGACTCAATCTCCGTTAGTGATGAAGAAGTAAAACGAGAGTTTAATAATAATATTAAAGATTACACATTCCCTGCCAAAAAAGCTTTTAGTGTCATTTTTACAGCTGATAATCAACAAGCCAATAATATTATAAAAGATCTTTCATCTGGCATTGATTTTACTGATGTCATAAAGAATATGAACCAAAGTAGTGAAATATCACCTTACGGTAAAAATGGTTCACTAGGTTGGTTTGCTGATGATGACTCTTTACCACAAGCATTTAAAGATGCCAATTTACACCGAATCGGCGAAATTTCAAAACCTATACAAGTTGAAAGTGGTTATCTAATTGTTAAATTAGATGATTTAAAAAAATCAAAAGTAACAGATTTTGATGATGTAAAAAATAAAATCAAAACTAAACTACAAAATGAAAAAGCAGAGAAAGCTTTCATAAATACAGAAAATAAGATTAAGTCTGCACTTAGTAACAATCCAAATGATTTAGAGGTAGTAGCTAAAGAAGTAGGATTAGAGCTAAAAGAATCAGACTGGACCTATTACAATAATAACGATTCTATTTTGCGTTATCCTGAAGTTAGGGATGTTGCGTTTAGTAATGAAATGGTTGCTAATGGGAAGGCAACAAATAAAGTTTCTGATATGATTCCTGTTGGAAACGATATTAATGTTAAAGATTTTGTAATACAAGTTATTGACTATAAATCTGATGGTATTGCTCAGTTTGCTGAAGTTCAAGATATCATCAATAAAAAGCTGTATGATGATATAGCTAAGAGCCGTTTTAAATCTACTGTAGATAGTTTTATGACTGAATTAAATGAAAAAGGGAAATCTGAACATATACAATTTACTCAAAATTATAATTTGAGTAGAGAATCTAAAGAATTTGATCCGAAAGTAGTTCGCATGGTTTTTGATTTGGTACCCTCAGCAACTAACAAGCGTGTTTATGGTGTTGAATATTTAGATTATAAGAATGCTTATATTATGGCATTAACAAAATTCAAAAATCCAGAATTAAAGAGAGATATTTCGTCTGAATTGCTCCCTTTCATTAATG
This sequence comes from Gilliamella sp. wkB18, assembly GCF_001690875.1. Lineage (NCBI taxonomy): Bacteria > Pseudomonadati > Pseudomonadota > Gammaproteobacteria > Orbales > Orbaceae > Gilliamella > Gilliamella sp. wkB18. The sequence continues at coordinate 35,316 of NZ_LZHM01000110.1, read as the reverse complement.
AAATCACTTATTACTTTTTAATCAATGATATTCGCTCTAAAGCTAAGATTGAAATTATGCCAGATGCTAATTTGTGATATATCTCGAATAATAAAGTAAAATTGGATGAAAAAGAAAAGCCACCTTGGTGGCTTTTCTCATTTTTCGCATATTTAAAATTTTTTTGCTTAATTAGGTGAGATAGTGATAAAGCAAATTTACTTGCGTAATTATTTTAGAGGTTAATTAAATGAAACTTTTTTCACTATTATTTATTTTTTTATTTAGTATTACTTTTTCATCTTTGAGTTTCGCTGATTCATCAGTTACAGAAACGATTAAACAAGAGTCTGTGAAACAAGAACAAAAACAAGTTATTCAGGTAAATGTTAACACTGCTACCGCTGAGGAGTTAACAAAAGCTCTAATAGGAATTGGTATTAACAAGGCTCGTAAAATTATTGAATATCGTGAAAAATTTGGTGCATTTGTATCAATTGAGCAACTTAAGGAGGTCTCCGGTATTGGTCAGGCTACATTGGACAAAAATGCTGGAAAAATAACATTATAATTTGATTATCCACCGATTATTTTCGGTGGATAATCAATATTAATTATCGATAGGATCAATATCAATATTCCATCTTACTTTTGATATTTCACTCCATTTTCCAATTTCGATAACGAGTTGATTTAATATTTTTTGTAACAATTGACGATTAGTATGTTGTAAAAGCAATTGCCAACGATTGTAGTCTGCTTTTTTAGGTTGATTGGCAGGAATAGGACCAAGCTGCCATAATTCTGGAGTACCATTTTCTTTTAGCCATTCATGAATTCGTTGTAAAAATGTAGGTGCATAGCAATTATTACGATCTGCTGCGCGAATCAGTACTTGATAACTAAAAGGGGGTAATTGTGTTTGTTGTCGTTCTTGTAAAGTTGCATTAGCGAATGCTCGATAGCCTTTTGTTAATAATATATTAAGTAATGGATGATCCGGATGATATGTTTGTAAAATCACTTCTCCTGCTTTTGCTTCACGTCCGGCTCTTCCTGAAACTTGAGTGTAGAGTTGCGCAAATCGTTCAGTTGCTCGAAAATCACTTGAAAATAGAGCTCCATCAACATCAATAATTCCGACTAAAGTGACTTCCGGAAAATGGTGACCTTTGGCTAAAATTTGTGTTCCCACTAAAATATGAGCTCCACCTTGTTGAATATTATACAAATAATTGTTTAAAGCTCCTTTTTTACTTACTGTGTCACGATCAATACGACTAATTTTGATATTAGGAAATAGAATTTCAAGCTGTTTTTCAAGTTGTTCAGTTCCTACGCCTATTGGTATTAAATGAGTTGATCCACATTTAGGGCATTGCTCAGGGACTGATCTCGGGGTATCACAATGATGACAACTTAATTTATGTTGCTTTTGATGATAAGTATAAGGATGTTCGCAACGGGGGCATTCAGCAATCCAACCACAGTCATGACAAAGTAATTGTGGTGAAAACCCTCGACGATTTAGAAATAACATTACTTGATTATTATTAGATAAATGTTTTTTTACTTGGTCAACTAAAGATTGTGATAGCCCAGCTATAAGCGGTAGTCCGCGAATATCTAAAATTGACTGCTTGGCAAGAGATGCATTACCTGCTCTTTCAGTAAGTTGTAATAATTGGTATTTATGATTTTGAGCATTTTTTAGTGTTTCAAGTGATGGTGTTGCTGAGCCTAATAAAATTGGAATATTTTCAATTTTAGCACGCATGATAGCTAAGTCTCGAGCATGATAACGCCATCCTTCTTGTTGTTTATAAGAGCTATCATGTTCTTCATCGATAATAATCATTCCCAAATTTTTGAATGGGCTAAAAAGTGAAGACCGAGTACCAACTATAATTGCATTTTCATCATTTTTACTTTGTAGCCAGACCCTAAGCCTTTCTTTGTCAGTTAAACCAGAATGCAAAATGTCTATAGGTGCGTTAAAACGTTGTTTAAAACGCTCAATCGTTTGTGGTGTTAGGCTAATTTCTGGTACGAGCACTAATGCTTGTTTTCCTGTTGATAATACATTAGCTAGGATATTTAAATAAACTTCCGTTTTTCCCGAGCCTGTTACTCCTTCTAATAAAAAAACACCAAATTGGTCAGTTTGTTCATTGATTGTATTAATTGCATAAGATTGCTCTTTGTTTAACTGAATTGGACTACAATTTACTGAGAAATTAATTTGCCATTTAACGCTATCAGGTCGGTAACTGATTTGTTGAATTAATTTTTTTTTATGTAATTCATAATAAATAGTTGCACCAAAATCATTTTCCTGCACAGTATTATTTTTTAATGATGAAAGTAATAATTGTTGTTTGGGGGCACGTTTTAATAACGCTAAATCAAATTGTTGTCCCAATTCGGTTAATTGCCAATGTTTGATTTCATCTTTAGCCGCTTGGCGCCCCTGTCTCAATAAAGTTGGCATAGCGTGAAATAGTACTTCACCGATAGGATAATGATAATAGCTTGCTGCCCAATTTAATAGCTGCCATATTGAAGGTGTAAAAAGAGGAACAGTATCAATAATAGCGGTAATTTTTTTCAAATTTTTAATATCAAAATTAGTGTGTTGGTCAATACTAACAATAATGCCTATTGCATCTCGTTTTCCAAAAGGAACCTTTACCCGCATTCCGACTTCTGCAGGTGTCATTAATTGATAATCAAAAAGCTGGTAAAGTGGTAAAGGTAAAGCAATATGAGCGATAAACATTAAACTATCACAATATAACTAAAGAAAGCTATATTGTACGCAGTTTTTGCTTAACTCGCAAAGTGGCTGTTCCAATTAACTTTTTTAAATCTTTGTTGAAAATTTCTAATTGATTATTGAAAATTTATCTAATTAATAGAAAGGTGGTATCTACTTGTAAAATTTGTTATCTTGATTGTATGGATTGAATGATCATTTTAAAAGGAACAAAATACCAGTGTCATTTTCACATATTAATCAGCGCGGTGATGCTCATATGGTTGATATTTCAGATAAACAAATAACTACGAGAGAAGCAAGGGCTGAATCGTTAGTAATAATGAATGCTGAAACAATTAATATGATTATTGAAGGAAAACATCATAAAGGAGACGTTTTTGCAACTGCAAGAATCGCTGGAATTCAGGCAGCCAAAAAAACTTGGGAGCTTATTCCGCTTTGCCATCCATTATTATTGACTAAAATTGAGGTTAATATTCAAGCTGATATTACTAAACAATGTGTTATAATTCAGTCAATTTGCCGTTTAAATGGACAAACAGGCGTTGAAATGGAGGCTTTAGTTGCTGCATCTGTTGCTGCTTTGACTATTTATGATATGTGCAAAGCAATTCAAAAAGATATAGTAATTAAGCAAGTAAGATTATTAAACAAAACAGGTGGTAAATCCGGTGATTTTATCGCCGAATAAATGTATAGAGATAAAATGAATAATGTCATTTTTTTTGCTCAGATTAGAGAATTAGTGGGTATTGATAAAGTTACGTTAGATGCAGATCAACTCTCGGTTTCCCTTCTGATTGAGCGGTTAAGTAAACTTGGTGATAAATGGTCATTAGCATTAAAAGAAAGAACAGTATTATGTGCTGTAAATCAATGTATTGTTGATTTTGATTATATTATTCAATCTAGTGATGAAATCGCTTTTTTTCCTCCAGTAACAGGCGGATGATATGGATATCATTAAAGTTAGTAATGAACCGATTTATACTGAAAAATTAATTGATTGGCTTTCTGAATTGTCACAAGATGGAGCCGTGGTAACCTTTATGGGAAAAGTTCGCTGTTTTGAAAAACATATGTTGAGCCTTTTTTTAGAACATTATGCAGGAATGACAGAGAAAGTTTTAACTAATATTATTTCTCAAGCTAGAGAAAGATGGAAATTGAGTCGTATTGCCGTTATTCATCGAATTGGTGAGATCAGTGTTAATGAACAAATTGTATTTGTTGGTGTGAGTAGTGCGCATCGATCTGATGCATTTGCAGCAGCTGAATTTATTATGGACGTATTAAAAAATCAAGCTCCATTTTGGAAGAAAGAACGAACAGAAAATGGTGACGTATGGATTGATGCAAAAAAATCGGATATAGAATCATTGAAAAAATGGTATTAATTATTATTTAATATATAATAGTGATAGTTTTTGTTATACATTTAATTCGAGAGGTATGGAATGACGAGTTACACCCCTAACGGTTCAATTATTGAACAATCTAATAGCCGTGTACAAACGTATATGAGCCATGTTTATGGTTGGATGACAGTTGGTTTACTTTTAACAGCCTTGGTAGCATGGTATGCATCTAATAGTATACAGCTTTTGGAAATTTTGTATCGAGGTATGTGGGTTCTGTTGATTGCTGAACTAGGATTAGTTTTTGTTATTTCTGGTTTTATTAATCGTTTGTCGGGAGCTGCAGCAACCACATTATTTATGATTTATTCAGTTTTAAATGGATGTACTTTTTCTATTTACTTTATAGTTTATACTTCATCTTCAATTGCAAGCGTCTTTTTTATTACTGCAGGGATGTTTGGTGCTTTGGCTTTTTATGGTTATACCACAAAACGAGATTTATCAGGTTTTGGGCGTTTCTTATTTATGGGACTAATCGGTATTGTTATTGCATCTTTAGTTAACATATTTTTGCAAAGCGCTCCATTAATGTGGGCTGTGACTTATATTGGCGTATTTGTTTTTGCTGGTTTGACAGCTTACGATACTCAAAAACTTAAAGAATTTGGTCAAGATTTACCTCAAGACGATCAGAATGTATTTAGACGTTTTGTCATTTTGGGTGCATTGACACTTTATCTTGATTTCATAAATTTATTCATTATGTTATTAAGAGTTTTTGCAGATCGTCGATAACCATATATTAATAATATTAAAAGGCTCTATATAGAGCTTTTTTTTTGCCAATTTTCTATTAGAATTTTACCTAGATGTGCTATTTTTAATAATTATACTGACAAACAAAAAGGCCTTTTTATTATTGTGGGGAGCGCAATCTAAAAAGCTTTAGGTTAATCGCCATAAATTAACAAATCATGAAGATGTAATACCATCATTAATGAAGTATTATATGTTTATGGAGATGATATAAGGGATTATTTTATTTAACCCAATAAAAGATAGAAATTGGTTATTGATTTCAAATTATAATTCTTACGCTATTCGAACTGAGTAATATTTATCTTGTTAATCGTATGGGTATTAACCATTATATGGACTCATATAATTATGAAATTGACGAAACAGTGAGTTATCCATACATCCATGATCTGATAAATAATATGTGTTATTTTTATCAAAATAGCAAAAAGAGATCAATTAAGCCACCAAAAGGGTGGCTAAAATTGAATAGTATTAATGCACATCTGCACAGTTTAAACAATAAATATAACGATTTTGCTTATCAGAAAATTTATCCCATAAAGATGCTTTTTGTTGGATTTGTTTAACGCTAGGTAATTTTTCAAACAAAACTTCTGCTGTTGATTTAGGTAACATAGCAATCATGTCTGAATAAAAAGCATTAAACCAGTTTGTTTCAGGTTTTTGCCAGTCAATTCTGTAATCAGTAAGATTAGCTAGCGACGCAGCCATTTCAATAGCATCATCAAAGTCTCCTAATTTATCGACTAAACCATTTCTGTAAGCTTCCGCGCCTAACCATACTTGGCCTTGTCCTATTTTATCGACTTGCTCTATTGTCATGTTTCGTGCTTTTGCTACCAAAGAGATAAACGTGCTATAACCGTTATCAATATTCATTTGAATAAGTTGCTTCATTTCATCTGGTAAATTTTTAGCAAAATTATTATTTGCTAATGGGGATGTTGATACACCATCGCTATGAACACCAATGTACGAAAGTGAATTTTCAAATGTTGGAATAATACCAAAAATACCAATAGAGCCAGTTATAGTATTTGGACTAGCAACAATATAATCGGCAGCTGTTGAAATCCAATATCCTCCGGAAGCCGCCATTCCGCCCATTGAAACAACAACAGGAACTTGATAATCACGTAATGATTCTAACTCACTACGTATAGCTTCAGAGGCATCAACACTTCCGCCGGGGCTATTTACTCGCAGAACAACAGCTTGAATATTTTGAGTATTAATGTTTTCACGAATATTTTTTAATTGTGTAACTATTTCTTGGCTTCCTGCAATATTGCTATTATTTTCACCTTCAGCAATAGTGCCATTGACAAAGACTACAGATATAAGTGGTTTTGTGATGTTTTTATTAATTGGCTTGTTTTCAGCTTTTAGTTTGTAATCATAAATACTAATTTCAGGCAAATCTTCTTTTTGAATAACGGATTCAAAGAAATTTTTCTCAAATTCATAATTTGATGTTACAACATCGACTAAGCCATTTGATAAAGCATACTGGCTCATACTGCCATTAACTGCTTTTAATTCTGATAACATAATATTAGAAGGTGGAACTAATTGTGTTGTAGCTTTTTTTCGTTCTTTAGATATATCATTTAGATAATTATTCCACATAAGTGTCAACCAATGGGTAGTGTTACTTTTTGCTTCTTCCGACATATCATCTCGGATAAATGGCTCAATAGCTGATTTGTAGGTACCGACACGGAAAACATGAGTATTAATTTTTAAATTATCCAGTAATGTTTTATAATATAGATTATTTGCAGCAAAACCATATAAATTAACGGCTCCTTGTGGTGTCAAAGCGATTTTATCGGCATAGCTTGCTAAATAATATTGGCTTTGATTAAAGTTTGTACCAATAGCATAAATAGGCTTTTTATTTGCTTTAAATTTAGCTAAGTATTTACCTACATACTGTAGCGAACTAAGATCGGCACCAACAAAGTGATCTAATTTCAATACCATATTTTTAATATTGGGATCAGCGGCTGCTTGATCTATTTTTTGTGTTAATTCGAACAAGCTATTTTCACGAGCAAGATTTACCTTTTTTCCATAAATTTTATTTTGTAAAGCATAGATATTATCATTGTAAAGTGTACTATCTACGATAATACCTTCAAGATCTAAAACTAAAGTACCGTGTTTGGGAGTAGTATCTTCTTTTTGTATTTCTTTAATTAATGCAATACCACTAAAAATGAGAATAAGGATAATTAAGAACACTAGGTTTAGAAAGACTTCCCTAATAAAGTTGACTACTTTCCAAATAGATTTAATGACAGATAAAAAAGACATAATAAATGTGATCCTTTTATAGAAGTTTATCTAAATTCTTCGTTTCAATGTTTCTTTTTTTGAAATATTTTTTATCTTCGAACCGTAAGCATGTTAATTTTCCTCCCCAACAACATCCTGTATCAAGAGCATAAATATTTTCAGGCGTTCCTTTACCATTCAATGCAGCCCAATGTCCAAAAGCAATATGATATTCATCAGGAATTTTTCTTGGCATTAAAAACCATGGTTTCAGTTTTGCAGGGGCTTGGTCAGGATGTTTTTTGTAATAGAAATCAAGCTGGCCATCTTCATAACAAAATCGCATACGTGTTAAAGCGTTGCTAGCGTAACGTAATCGATCAAACCCTTTTAAATTTAATGACCATTCATTTGGGAAGTTACCATACATTTTATCAAGAAAAAGAGGATAAGAATCACTTGATAACATAACATTTAGGTCATGGGCACATTTTTTTAGTGTTTCAAGATCCCATTGTGGTGAAACGCCTGCATGGGTCATAATGAGCTTTAAGTTTTCATCTATTTGAAGAAGAGGTTGTTTTCGCAGCCAATTCATCAATTCATCATAGTCGGGAGCTGCAATTACATCATTAAGATTATCTTTCTTTTTAGAATACGTAATTTCAGCATAAATGGATAGTAAATGTAGATCATGATTACCTAATACTAAACGAATCTGTTGATTATTTTGTTTAACAAATCGTAAAACTTCAAGTGATTTAGGGCCTCTTGCTACCAAGTCTCCGGTCAACCATAATACATCTGATGATGAAAAACTGACTTTCTCAAGTAATCGCATAAATTCATCATAACATCCATGAATATCGCCGATAAGTAGGTTTGCCATACGATTATATCCATGCATTAGCGAGCTGACAGTATTGCTCTACAGTAAGATTTTCAGCACGTAAAGTTGGATCAATATTCAATTCTGTTATTTGTTTCACAGTAAACATATTGCCTAAACTGTTACGAATAGTTTTACGACGTTGATTAAAAGCTTCAGTTGTCACTCGCGAAAGTATTTTAATATCTTTAACAAAATAAGGTTTTTCTTTATAAGGGATTAATTTTACCACTGCTGAATCAACTTTTGGTGCAGGCTTAAATGATGTTGGGGGCACTTCTAAAACAGGAATGATATGACAATAATATTGTGCCATAACGCTCAATCTACCATAATCTTTACTATTTGGTGCTGCAACTAAACGAGTAACTACCTCTTTTTGTAGCATAAAATGCATATCCATAATAATATTTGCATATTCAAATAAATGGAATATCAAAGGAGTTGATATATTATAAGGTAAGTTACCAAAAACTCTTAATGGTTTACCTAGTTGCTCGGAAAGTTCATTAAAATCAAAAGTTAATGCATCTTTTTCAATGACTGTTAGTTTATTATTTAAATATGGGTTTTCAATCAATCTGCTAGCTAAATCTCGGTCTATTTCAATTACAGTTAAATGATCCACATATTCACTTACTGGCATGGTCAACGCAGCAAGACCCGGACCAATTTCAACTAACGCTTGATCAGCTTTAGGTTGTATAGCCGCAACAATATTTTTAATAATGTAGTCATCATGTAAAAAGTTTTGTCCGAAACGTTTCCGGGCAAAATGCCCTTGATGAACACGACTATTCATGCTTTTCATCACCTTTAATTTTAATATAAGCATCACCTTTTAATTCTTTAATCCAAACTTGTGCTTCTTCAGCGAATTTTCGATTAAATATTAATCGATAAGCTTGCTCTTGTTTTGCTAATTCAGTTCTATCTACTTTTCTTGTATCTATTAATTGAATCAAATGCCAACCATAAGCTGATTTAACGGGTTCACTTATTTGCCCTTTTTTTAGTTTGAGTAAACTGTTTTTAAAGCCAGTATCATAACGTTCTGGAACGCTCCAACCAAGGTTGCCACCATTATCTGCAGAGCCTGGATCTTCAGAATAAGTTTTAGCTGCTGCTTCAAAAGTTGTTGTACCATTTACTATTGCTTTTTTAATATCATTTAATTTTTGTTTAGCTACTTCATCGGTTATTAGTACATTAGTTTTAATTAAAATGTGACGAGCATTAATTTCTCTAACTGTGATAGCTTTAGGTTTTTCAGTTCGTGTATCATTAACTTTTAGAATGTGTAAACCGACACCTGAGCGAATTGGACCAATAATGCTTCCTTTAGGGGCTCGTATTAAGCGCTCCTCAAATATTGTCGGTAGTTCATTGAGTTTACGCCACCCCATATCTCCACCTTTTAAAGCTAGAGTGTCATTAGAATATGAAGTTGCTAGTTTTGCAAAATTTTCTCCTTTCTGGGCTCGATTAATGATATCTCTAGCTTTATCATTTGCTTCATCTATTTTTTGTTTTGATGCATTTTCTGGGATCGCAATTAGTATATGACTAATTTTTACGTCAATATTATTAGTCAGTTGCTGAGATATATCTTTGACTAAATTTTCAACTTCTTTTTCGGAAATATTAATTCGATGCTTTACTTCACTCATTTGTGTTTGCTCGATTAGCATCTCATTATGTATCCGATCTCGGTAAGCACCATAGCTAATTCCCATAGTTGATAGTTTGCTTCTTAACTGATTGATATTTAAACCGTTATCAGCGGCAATTCTAGATATAGCCTCTGTTACTTCATCATCGCTAACAGTTATTTTTGCTTTAGCTGCTGTTTGAAGTATCAAATTTTCGGTAATTAAACGATCAATGATTTGTTGTCTAAGTATTTTATCATCTGGTAAATTTCGTTTATCGGAACTTGCTTTAATAGTTTTTAACATCTCATTAACATCACTTTCTAAAATGACATTATTATTGACAACTGCAGCCACTTGTTCAACAACCCGAGGTGCTGCATATATAATAGATGTTGGTGCAAAAATACCAATACTGATACTTAAGTTTAAAGCAATAATTAGTTTTGATAATTTCATATTTATTTAACTCATTTTTTTGCTATAGATTAACTATTATAGTAATAACTTTATTAATCATATTTTTTATTACAACATTTACTCAAATGCGGTGACATAAGGTAATTTACCAAAATCTAGCATTTTGGCTCTGGCATCACTATTACGACCTAATCCTTGTAACTCGAAATGTATTGAAAATTTATTTTCATATTTGCTGCTACGTGTATCAGGTTCCCAGTCTGTTAATTTTCGACCATATTGTACAGTTACACCCCAGCAACAATCTTGGTAGTGTAGTCCAATAAAACTATCTGCTGTTTGACCTAGTTTAATATCATGATAGTAAGATCCTACTGCTGTAATTGTATTAGTTAATGGCCAAGATGCCATAATACCAGCTTGTGATATATCTTGTTTATATCCTTTATAGGTTGAACTTTTATCAACTGTATCAATATAGTTATGGTTTGCATAACGGTAAGATAACTGTACCAGTTTATCATTAGATGGTTGATATTCAAAAATGGTGTTTGCCAAAGATATCGTATCAAGTCGAGTATCATATTGAAGTGCACTTCTAAATATCATGTCATCATTTATGCGCCAAAAATTGTTCGTTGCCCAAGTTATGCTTCCAGTATCGGAATTTCTATCTAATTCTGTGTTATTCTCACTTGTTCTTGATTTTGTAAAATAAGTAGTTTGCCCAATAGATAAATTAAATCGTTCAACTTTATTATTGTCATAAAAACGAGTAGTTACTCCTATAGATATTTTATTGGTTGAAGGAATTCGATCTAATCCACTATAAGGTTTATCTCTAAATAGTCCAATATAATCTGACTGTAGTAAAGATGAATCATAATTTAAAATATTAGACTGTTTGCGATATGGTATATAAATGTACTTTACTCGCGGTTCTAAGGTTTGTGTATAACCTTCAATAAGAGTGGTATCACGTTCAAAAATGATTTTACCATCTACCGCTATTTTAGGTATGAAACGGTTGACATTTCGATCTAAAATTTTATCACTATTATCTTGATTTTTATCATATTTTTGATTTAAATCTTGATTGTAGTGCGTTGCCATAAAGCCCACTTCAGTTGATAATGTTGACCAAGCATTGGTTAATGTGTAGTTAAGTGTTGGCTCAATGTGGGCCCGCCATGTTTTCGGATCGTTTTTACTTGGACTTACAAAATGTGTTATTTGAGAAAAGGTCTTAAATTTAAAAGGTCCTAACTCATAATTATAATAAGTCATATCTAACTGTGGTTGAGTTTGATAAAGGTTATCTTTCGCAACTGAATGGAAAGTTTGAAAGTTTAAATGACTTAATTTAATATCCCAATTTTCATCGTTATAACCAATTTGGTAAAGCTGAGAAAGGTATCCAGCTGTTTGTGGTATATATTCAGAGCTTAAATCTGACAAATATTGATTATCACTGACGCGCGAAGCATTTACTTTAAGCCGCCAATGATAATTAATTAATTCTTCATTTTTCCAATAAAATAACCAACGATGTTGATTATTATCATAATCATTTCCGTTCAACCCATTTTTTCTATCTTTATTATATTTACTATCATGTTGCAGCCAGTCAAATGCTAATGTACCTAACCCTAATTCATTTAAATAACGAAATTCAGATTGTATTTGAAGACCTCGTTTTTCAAGAACTCTTGGTTTAAAAGTGGCATCATAGTTTGGCGCAATATTCCAATAAAAAGGAATAGAAAAGTCAACGCCATCAACACTGTCATAACTTATATCTGGCATTAATAAACCGGAACGGCGTTTATCTCCTGTTGGTAATTGTAAATATGGTGAATATAATACAGGAATTTTACCAACACGAAATATCGCATTCCAAACCTCAAGCAATTGTTCTTTATTATCATGAATAACAGTGGAGCCTTTAATACTCCAAGTGCTATCATTGATTGGGCAAGATGTAAAACTACCGTTTTTTAAAATAACATAACGATTTTCCTCAAGTTTCATTTCATCGGCATCACCACGTCCAAGTCGGTTTACAAGATGATATTCACTAGGTTTCATTTTGGTATTATTGTTATTGAGATTCATTGATGCATTATTACCTTTCATCTGAATCAAATTATCTTGATAGATAATGTTCCCTTCTAAGGTCACAACACGATTATTAGTGCCTTCAGAATCAATAGTAACTTTGTTTGCTTTAATGGAACGATTCCCTTGAATTATCGATACATCGCCTTGATAAATAGCGACATTTGGATAAATTGCTTCAAATTGATTGGATTCGGCGTTTACAGGAATGTTGTTAGTATCTCCACTAATTAAAGGTCGATCAAATCGAGGAACATTGATCATGCACTGTGGATTATTGCTAGCAGCTTTAGGTAAAGCTATAGCATAACAAGCACTGTTGTACAAAGAAAAGGTAACGGTTATAGCAATAAGTGAAGGCGTTAATTTTTTCATCAATGATTAAAAGTAGTTATGATTTTTATAATTAACACATTATAACGGTTATTTATAAAAGTGCGAACGAAAAATTAATGTTTCACTCTTCGCCTTTTTGCTTTACTTAATTGCTTAACCATAGTTATTCTTTTTTCGACAGAGCTATATTGAAATTCATCCCACCATTTGGCTAAAGCTAAAAGCTCTCCTTTTTCGATAGAAGCCCTTATTTCGAGAAGATCGTAAGCTGCGCGGAATTTGGGATGTTCTAATATAGTAAACGCACGTTTGCCATCGCGTTTCTTCATTCGTAACTGCAGTCTCCATATATCCCCTATTGTTGAGGTTAAGCGTTTGGGGATAGCAATAACACGACATTGTTCACTTAAAATATCGTTAATAGCCATAGAAAAAGCATCATAAAATTGTAACCCGCTTTCAATACAGGTTAATTGCGTTTGTTCTACGACTGGATACCAAAAAAATGCTGCAAATAAAAATGCTGGATTAACACGCTTATTATTGGCAATGCGATAATCAGTATTTTTTAAAACTTGCTCGATAATTTTTTCTAAGTGGCTATTTTTATTATTAGTAAATAGGCGATCAATAATAGGAAAAAGCTGCTCAAAAAGGTGATAATCTCTTAATAGGAGATAAGTAGCATATCCATGACCCGCCTGTAATAATTTAAGTGACTCATCAAACAGTCGAGCGGAAGGTATATTCATTAGCAACGGTGCTAAGCTTTTAATTGGTTCTGCAGTAGCTGGCTCAATGGTCATATTCAACTTAGCTGCAAATCTTACTGTTCTTAGCATTCTAACGGGATCTTCTCGGTAACGTGTTTGAGGATCACCAATTAATCGAATAACTCCATTTTGTATATCGTTTAATCCGCCACAATAATCACGTAAAGTAAAATCTTTAATACTATAGTAAAGAGCATTCATGGTAAAATCGCGTCGTACCGCATCTTGCTCTATTGTTCCATAAACATTATCACGTAATAGCATACCTGATTGTGAACGTTTTAATGTATTATTTTGTTCTTCTTGATCGCCAAGAGTGCCACGGAAAGTCGCAACTTCGATGATTTCTTTGCCAAACATAATATGAGCAAGTCTAAATCGTCTTCCAACTAAACGACAGTTGCGAAAGATTTTTTGAACTTGTTCTGGGGTAGCATTCGTCGCAATATCGAAATCTTTAGGCGTTTTTCCTAATAAAAGATCTCGAATACAACCACCTACTAAATAAGATTCGTAACCGTGTTTGTTTAATCGGTAAAGAACTTTTAATGCATTTTCATTAATATTATTACGTGAAATGTTATGCTCATTACGTGAAATGGACACATAATTTGGCTCTTGGCGTTTTTTATGACAAAACATCTTACGATAAAATTGAGAAACTTGTTTAAAAATAGTACACCCCAAAAATAATGTTTGATAAGAAACAAAATATAACATTGGAGTATAACTTAATTATCATTAAGTTTCCATGGATCTTCTAATGAGTATTATAGATTATTAAAAGTTAAATATGTTTAATAGCACTGGTAATAGATAAATTTTCAAATGGATTTTTTAAACACAATTATTAACATTAGCATTTATTTATATACAGCAATGTAGTAATATCACTTAACCAAAATGACATGTTAAATTTCGTTCATATCTATGTAATATCATGGAGTTGATTATAAATTATACAAACTAATACTTAATTTTTTTTGAGTTAATTGTAGGGAAACAATAATTTCCACCAAGAGATAAAGCGTTAACCATGTATCAAAGAACATTTTTATCGTTAATTTTAATGCTGCAATTAATTTCCCAAAATTACTTGAGTATATACCATTAACTGATAATTTATTGGGGGCATTATGAATATTCGAGATTTAGAATATTTTGTTTCGTTAGCTGAATTCCGTCATTTTCGCAAAGCAGCTGATGCTTGTAATGTAAGTCAACCAACCTTAAGTGGACAGATCAGAAAATTAGAAGATGAGCTTGGTGTAATGTTATTAGAGCGTACTAGTCGTAAAGTATTATTTACTCAAACTGGTATGATGCTCGTTGAACAAGCTAAAGAAATTTTACGTAATATTCAAATTTTAAAAGAAATGGCTAGCCGACAAGGTGAAGAAATGTCAGGGCCAATGCATATAGGTCTAATTCCTACTATTGCGCCTTACTTATTACCGCATGTTATCACCGTTCTACATGAATCTTTTCCTCAATTGGAACTATATTTACATGAGGCACAAACAGCGGGGATTGTTGCTCAACTTGAAAGCGGTAAGCTTGATTGTGCAATTGTAGCTCAGGTTAAAGAGACATCGCAATTTATTGAATTGCCTTTATTCGATGAGCCAATGTTCTTAGCTGTTCCTGCAAATAACGAACTAGCGAAACAAAGAGTAATTAATCTTTCAAATTTAAAAGGACAAAAATTTTTAATGTTGGAAGATGGTCATTGTTTACGTGATCATGCTATGGGATATTGTTTTCAAGTTGGTATTGAAGAAGATAAACAGTTTAAAGCGACTAGTCTTGAAACTTTACGTAGTATGATTTCAGCTGGTCGTGGCATTACTTTATTTCCTGAGCTTGCTGTGCCCAATGAGCGTACTCGTGATAATATTTGCTATATTTCTTGTACTGAACCTGTACCATCACGTAATATTGAACTTATTTATCGCCCTGGTTCGCCATTGCGTTCTCGTTATGAAACAATAGCCAAAACGATTCGTGATCACATACCAAAAGTATTTGCAGAAAAGGAAAGGTTACTCAAAGCAAGTAATTAATTTTTTAGGTTGTATTAAAATATAATGAGTTTTAAAAATATAAAATGAAAAATAGCAAAGCTGGTGGTATTCGAGCACAACAGAAAGAGAAGACTCGTCGTAGTTTAATTGACGCGGCTTTCAACCAGCTTAATGCCGAACAAGGTTTTGCTAGTTTAAGCTTACGTGAGGTCGCTCGTGAAGCAGGTATAGCAGCTACTTCATTTTATCGTCATTTTCGAGATATGGATGAATTAGGTTTGGCTATGGTTGACGAAAGTGGCTTAACGCTTCGTCAATTATTACGCCAAGCGCGAAAACGTATTGAAAAAGGGGGAAGTGTTTTACGTACCTCAGTAACAACTTTCATTGAGTTTATTGATAAAAATCCTAAAGTTTTTTTATTATTATTGCGTGAAAAAGCTGGGACTTCCTCTGCTTTTCGTTCAGCTATTGCTCGAGAAATACAACATTTTATTGTTGAATTAGTTGATTATCTTGATAACGCTAATAACATGCCACATCATTATAACAAAGCACAAGCAGCAGCAATGGTAACTATTGCGTTTAATGCAGGAGCTGATGCCATTGATTTTGACGCAGTACAGCGTCAGAAATTAATTGAAGATCTTATTTTCCAACTTCGAATGGTATCGCGTGGGGCTTACTATCTTTATCATAAAGAGTTATTTAAAAAAGAAATCTTATAATTATCTATAATGTTAAAAATACATTACTTTCTAATCAATTCAATATGATTAAGTAAAAAAACTGCAGTATTTGCTGCAGTTTTTATAATGATATATACTTGCTTAAAGATTTTGTAATACTTTCTCAACGCTATCTTTAGCATCACCAAATAGCATATAGCTATTTTCTTTAAAGAATAACGGATTTTGCACGCCTGCATAACCAGTATTCATCGAGCGCTTAGAAATGATAACTGTTTTTGCTTTCCAAACCTCAAGAACGGGCATGCCAGCAATAGGGCTATTTGGATCTTCTTCTGCTGCAGGATTAACGGTATCATTTGCACCAATAACCCAAACAACATCAGTATCTACAAAGTCGTCATTAATTTCGTCCATTTCAAGCACGATATCATATGGTACTTTCGCTTCTGCTAATAATACATTCATATGCCCCGGTAAACGTCCTGCTACTGGGTGAATACCAAAACGAACTTCTATACCCATATCACGTAGTTTTTCAGTAATATTGCTTACAGCTGCTTGAGCTTGTGCTACAGCCATACCGTAACCAGGAACAATAATCACTGAACGGGCTTCTTTTAATGTTTGAGCTACTTCAACAGGTTGCATTTCGCGGTATTCACCTTGTTCTTCATCTGTTGAACTAGCTGAACTCCCATCACTGCCGAACCCACCAGCAATAACACTAATAAATGAACGGTTCATTGCTTTACACATAATATAGGAAAGAATTGCACCAGATGAACCCACTAACGCACCAGTGACAATTAAAAGATCATTACCAAGCATAAAGCCTGCAGCTGCAGCAGCCCAACCAGAATAAGAGTTTAGCATTGAAATTACTACTGGCATATCAGCACCGCCAATTGAAGCAACAAGATGGAAACCAAATACAAATGCCACTATTGCCATAATTAACAGACTAATTAGTGCCCCTGCTCCACTTTTTACTTCAATAAAGGTAAACATCAATATTATAGAAACAACGATAGCCGCTAAATTCCAATAATGTTTATTAGGAATAGAAAGAGGTTTAGAGCTAATGCGTCCATTTAATTTACCAAATGCAACAACAGAACCAGAGAAGGTTACTGCACCGATAAAAACACCGACAAAAATCTCTACTAAATGTACAGTTAACTCTCCACCTTGAAAATTTTGAATGTGAGGGTCTAAAAAGCTGTTTAAACCAACAAGAACTGCTGCCATACCGACAAAACTATGAAGTAGTGCAACAAGTTCTGGCATTTGAGTCATCTCAACTTTTTTCGCAAGATATAAGCCAATAGATGCACCAATTATCATGGCTATCACTATCCAGTGTAATCCACCTTTAATACTTGCAATTGCTGCAATAAGTGCGATTGCCATACCAATCATACCGTAAATATTACCAGATTTTGCAGATTCTTGGTTAGAAAGACCTCGTAAGCTAAAGATAAAAAGTAATGCAGCAATAACATAGGCTGCTTGAATGATTCCATTACTCATAATTTATACTCTCCTTTACTTGCCGCGTTGGAACATTTTCAGCATTCTTTGAGTAACAAAGAACCCACCAAAAATATTGATACTAGCAATCAAAATAGCAACAAAGGCAATTGCCGTAGTTAAGCCATTATCATCGCCGACTTGTAATATTGCACCGACTAATATAATCCCAGAAATTGCATTTGTTACCGACATTAGTGGCGTATGTAAAGAATGCGTTACATTCCATACTACGTAGTAACCAACAACACAAGATAGTGCAAATACGGTAAAGTGTCCTAGAAAGCTTTCAGGAACAGAGTTAGCAAGCCAAAAGTAAACAATGATCGCTAATGCTAAAAGGCCATATTTTTTATGGGGTTCCATTACTTTGGGTTCTGGTTTAGCAACAGCAGGTATTGCTTCTTTTTTCTGCGGTTGTGCTGATACTTGGATTGGAGGAGCTGGCCAAGTAATTTCCTTATCTTTAACCACAGTTACACCACGAATTACAACATCATCAAAATTGATATCAATATTACCGTCTTTTTCTTTAGCAAGCAGTTTTAACAGGTTAACAATGTTTGTACCATAAAGCTGTGATGCTTGAGCTGGCATACGATTAGCTAAATCAGTATAACCAACAATTTTTACGTTGTTATTTGTTTCGAAAACTTCGCCCGGTTTAGTTAACTCACAGTTACCACCAGTTAATGCAGCTAAATCAACAATAACACTGCCGGGTTTCATTGACTCAACCATTTCTTTCGAAATAAGTTTTGGTGCAGGTTTGCCTGGAATAAGCGCAGTTGTAATAATGATATCAACATCTTTGGCTTGCTCAGCAAAAAGGGCCATTTCAGCCTCAATAAAGGCAGCAGACATTTGTTTAGCGTAACCATCACCAGAACCTGCTTCCTCTTCGAAATCTAATTCTAAAAAGTCGGCACCCATACTATTAATTTGTTCGGCAACTTCAGGGCGAGTATCAAAAGCACGAACAATTGCCCCTAAACTCACCGCTGCGCCAATGGCTGCAAGACCTGCAACACCTGCCCCAATAACTAATATTTTAGCGGGAGGCACTTTACCTGCAGCGGTAACTTGACCTGTAAAGAATCGACCAAATTGATTTGCAGCTTCAATAACTGAACGATAACCAGCAATATTAGACATTGAACTCAATGCATCTAAAGATTGTGCGCGTGAAATACGTGGTACACAGTCCATTGCCATTACATTGATATTTTTAGTGGCGAGTTTTTCTAATAGCTCTTTATGTTGAGCTGGATAAATATAACTGATGAGGGTTGCTCCCTCTTTCATTAAAGAAATTTCATCATCGGTTGGTGCATGAAACTTCAGAATTAAATCATTTTGCCAAATATCTTGTGTATTTTGAATTATGGCTCCAGCATCAATAAAAGCTTGGTCTTCAAAATGAGCAGCATGTCCTGCCCCTTGTTCTACAGAGACTGTAAAGCCAAGTTTTAACAGTTGTCCAACAGTTTGGGGAGTTGCTGCAACTCTAGCTTCATTGGTTAACCGTTCTTTAGGTATACCGATATGCATTTCGTTACGTCCTTATGTTAAAGATAAATTGTTAATGTCATTCGATTCTAGCATAAAATAGCTTCAGTACTAATAGAGAATTTAATTTTTATTATCGAAATCTTATTATTATTTTTAATAATAATTGGATTTTAAATCTTTAAATAAAAATTAAAATATTTACCTTGCAATCATTGTGATTACGTCATTATTGGGAAAATAAACTCAAGTGACCACAAAACTAACTTAGATTGGTCAAAAATTAAGTTTTTCTTCTATTTTTGCCTTCAAACTAATTGGATTGACTCTGCTTATTCCCATTTAACTACTAAAGTTATGCATGAGCCTAAGCTTTGTATCAAAGTAGACTCATCGATATGAGTAAGTTAAAAAACAAGATATAAATAATGTTAACTTGATGAAAAATATTCTGATCGATATTAAATTCAGCGGAATCTTAACAATAAGTATATTTGTAACATTTTTTTATATTATTTATTTAAAAGTAAATTAAAAGTGACTAACAGCAATACTTGGTAATTCTGGTTTTTGAGTTTAATCGCTAATATTTCAAAAGCACTAACGAGGTAAAAATATGGCAAAACAAAGCCAGAAAAAAAATAGCATCTTAACTTTGATGTTTACATTGCTTGCGGCTTGTATCGCATTTCAACTTAATGCAAGCATGTTAAGCCCAGTATTGGTCACTATAGCTAAAGATTTAGGTACCAATGACGCTGAAGTTGGCTTATCGCAAACGGCATTTTTTACGGCAGCGGCATTATTCTCATTATTTTTACCAAGACTAAGCGACATAAAAGGTCGAAAAAAAGTATTAATGGTAATGCTTTCAGTTATGACATTAGGTACAGTATTGGCTGCAATTGCCCCTAATATTGAAGTGTTATGTGTCGCACGAATTATTCAAGGTATCTCAGGGCCAGTAGTTCCGCTTTGTTTGTTAATGCTAAATTATGCAGTAAAAGATGTAAAACAATATGGCATGTTGATGGGAATCATAACTGCAGTAAATGGTGGTATAGCAGGTATCGATGCTATTGCTGGCGGTATAATAGCAACGCATTTGGGTTTTAGAGCTGTATTTGGGGTAATAGCGATTGTTGCAGCAATTTCCACTTATTTAGTTTTTCGTTTTGCTCCTGAATCAAAACCTTCGGTTGATACTAAAATGGATTGGCTTGGTGTGATATTGTTAGTCTCAGCTATTGCAGCTCTTTTATTTGCACTTAATGAGGCAGGAAACGTTGCTAGTGCTAATTACTTTAAAATTATAGGATTAAGCGTATTTGCTACTATTTGTTTTATCTTGTTTTGGTATACTGAAAAAAGCGTTTTACATCCATTAGTCACAACGATCCATCTAAAAAGGCGTGAAACTTGGTCTTTATTGCTCACAACAATTCTTATTATGACAGGTATTTTTGCGATAGTTAATGGTTTAGTCATGTCAATTGCACAAAACAATGAAATAGGGTTTGGATTGGCTCCCGATTTAGCATCACTAATCTTATTAACACCTTATGCTTTAATTGGATGGCTAGTTGGCCCTTTTGCAGGTCGGTTAGCCCCAACTTTAGGTTATAACAATGTGCTTCAATTTGGGTTATTGGGTTGTATCATTAGTATCTTAGTGATTATGTTTTATGGTATTAACTCCTTAATTATTTTAGCATCTGGAGTAATTGCTTTAGGTATATTTTATGCAGGAATGGTCAATATTATTCTTAATGGTCTTGGTGTTATTTTGTCACCAAAAGAAAATTTAGGTTTTTTACCAGGTATGAATGCTGGAGCATTTAATTTGGGTGCCGGATTAAGTTTTGCATTATTGCCTGCCATTCAAATGCTCAACGCTCATTCAATGCTAGGTTACTTTAATGGAATGTTTGTAGGATTGATTATTACTGTATTGGCATTAATCTCAAGTTTCTTTATACCGCGGCCGACTCATGCTGAATTATAAAAAATACTACGTATCGGGCAAAACCTAACCCATTTAATCTAAAATTTTTTAAATTTAGCGGTTAATACTAATTGTTATTATAGATGTTTTGGTGGCGGTTCAACTGTTACATAATTTCCATGCGCTACTTTAGCGCTAGGTAAAGATGCTCAGTTGTTTTTACAGCACAGGTTCGTAACCACGACTTAAAAGCTTTCTTCCAAAATAATTTGTTTTTGAACAAGGCAATTTACAATTTAAATCCCGTGAGCAGAAACAGATTATGGTATTAAGCAAATAATGGAGAATGATAACACCAAAATTAATAATTTACGCATAGCTATTTTTCTTTAAATAAAAACGATGATCATTATTGTTCAAGTGATAAATAATGTTAACAATTACTGATACAGCAATTAAAATACATTAAAAATAATTTTAAATATTAATTGGTTATGAATTTATTAGCCATCATCTATTTAGACTAATAAAAATAATAAATAAATGCGATTAAAATTACTTTTTATATTAAGCCATTTCATAATAAATCTTAAGTTTGGCTATTTTTAAGTACTACAAATTGTTATATAATAAGTAAAATTTTGTCATATAACTCTATATTGTATTTATCATATTATTTTTAAAGTGCTTTTTGTAATTAAGTATCTTTAATTAAGGAACCGCTATGATTGATTTTTCCCAATCAGTGCCAGAACTGGTCTCTTGGGCAAAAAAGAATGACTTTTCGATTGCTTTACCTGTGGAAAGGTTAGCTTTTTTATTGGCTATTGCTGTATTAAATAGCGAGCGTTTTGATGGCGAAATGACTGAATCTGAATTAATCGATGCATTTAGGCATGTTTCGCAGATTTTTGAACAGAGTGAAGACACGATAGCGGTTCGCGGCAATAATGCTATTAATGATTTAGTACGCCAACGCCTAATCACACGTTTTGCAAGTGAAATGACTGACGGTTTCTCAATTTATCGTTTAACCCCGTTAGGAATTGGCATTAGTGATTATTATATCCGCCAACGAGAATTTTCTACCTTACGTTTATCTCTCCAACTTTCTATTGTTGCACAAGAGTTAAAACGTGCCGCAGATGCAGCCCTTGAAGGTGGTGATGATTTGCATTGGCACCGAAATGTCTTTGCTCCGTTAAAATATTCAGTTGCTGAAATTTTTGACAGTATTGATATCACTCAACGAGTGATGGATGAACAACAAGCCGATGTTAAACAAAACATCTCTGCATTATTAAGTCAAGATTGGCAAGCGGCAATTAGCAGTTGTGAAGGATTACTGACAGAAACATCACAAACACTTCGTGAACTGCAAGATACTTTAGCTGCCGCTGGTGATAAGTTACAAGCAAGCTTACTTCTAATACAAGATGCAACATTAGATAACCCTAATCTAGATAAAATCAACAACGTAGTTATTGACCTGCAAGGTAAACTTGATCGCATTATTGGCTGGGGACAAAAAGCAATAGATTTATGGATAGGATATGACAGGCACGTTCACAAATTTATTCGTACTGCTATTGATTTAGATAAAAATCGAGTCTTTTCACAGCGATTGCGCAAATCCATTCAAGGTTATTTTGATTTACCATGGTCACTCACTTATGCAAATGCGAACCGTCTGCTTGATATGCGTGATGAAGAACTAGCATTACACGAAGCAGAAGTAACTGGTGAATTACCACCTGAACTTGAATTTGAAATGGTTGACGAGATTCAAGAGCATATTATTACACATATAGAACAAAACTTATTGGTCTTTAAACAAGAAAATAAACCGCTTGATATGAGTACTGCTATTCATAGCTATCTAAAGCAGTTCCCTAGACAACAACATTTTGATATTGCAAGACTATTTATCGATCAAGCTATTCGTCTAGGTATTGCTGAAAATGATTTGCTCGGTATCCCTGCCGAATGGAAACCTATTAACGATTATGGAGCTAAGGTACAAGCACATGTCATCAACAGATACTAAAGATTTAAAAACTGAACAAAACACTCATCATCTAGGTGACGTTATGGAACGCGTTGCGACAAGTTCACAGACCTCTATCGATAAATATATGCCAGTTAAATTGGCACAAGCGATTGCTAATCCTATTTTCCCTGAGCTTGATAGTTTATTACGCTCAGGGCGTCATATTGGCATTGATGAACTTGATCATCATGCTTTTTTAATGGATTTTCAGCTTGAGCTTGAACAATTCTACCAACGTTACAATGTGGAGCTAATTCGTGCGCCAGAAGGATTTTTCTATCTTCGTCCTCGTTCAACAACATTGATTCCACGTTCGGTCTTATCGGAACTTGATATGCTTGTTGGCAAAGTGCTTTGTTACTTATATTTAAGCCCTGAACGGCTTGCACATGAAGGTGTCTTTACCTTACAAGAACTGTTTGATGAGTTGGTTTCACTCGCGGACGAAGGAAAATTACTTAAATTAGTGAACCAGCGTTCAACTGGTTCAGATTTAGATCGTCAAAAACTGTTTGATAAAGTAAAAACGGCATTAAACCGCTTGCGTCGATTAGGAATGATATTTTTTATTGTAGGCAATGACAGTAGCCGCTTTCGCATCAACGAGACTATTTTCCGTTTTGGTGCCGATGTGCGCAGTAGTGATGATGCACAAGAAGCGCAACTACGCTTAATCCGAGATGGCGAAGCAATCAAAATCGAATCATCACTTATTTTAGATGATAATAATGAAGAACAAAAACAAGATGAAGATGTTAATGAGGAGACTGAATAATCATGATTGGACACGGTAAATTTCACTCATTAACTTTGATAAACTGGAATGGTTTTTTTGCGCGAACTTTTGAGCTTGACCAATTAGTGACAACGCTATCGGGCGGTAATGGAGCGGGTAAATCAACCACTATGGCGGCATTTGTTACAGCATTAATTCCAGATTTAACTTTATTACACTTTAGAAACACAACCGAAGCAGGGGCAACATCAGGTTCACGTGATAAAGGTTTACATGGTAAATTAAAACCGGGTGTTTGTTACTCTATGCTCGATGTAATCAATTCTCGTAATCAGCGCATAATTTGTGGTGTACGTTTACAACAAGTGGCAGGGCGGGACAAAAAAGTCGATATCAAACCATTTCTACTGCAAGGTTTAGCTGTTGGTATCAGCCCAACAGAATTGGTAACAGAAAGATTAAATGATAAACAGGCTAGGATTTTATCGCTACCAGAGTTAAAAGAAAAAATTGAATCTATAGAAGGTGTTATCTTCAAACAATTTAACTCCATAACTGACTACCATTCGGTTATGTTTGATTTTGGTGTATTACCTAAGCGCCTGCGCTCATCATCTGATCGTAGTAAATACTATCGCTTGATTGAAGCTTCACTTTATGGCGGGATTTCAAGCGCAATTACCCGATCACTACGTGATTATTTATTACCAGAAAACAGTGGAGTGCGCAAAGCTTTCCAAGATATGGAAGCTGCACTTCGTGAAAACCGCATGACATTAGAAGCGATTCGAGTAACTCAATCGGATCGTGACTTATTTAAACACTTAATTACTGAATCAACTAATTATGTAGCGTCTGATTATATGCGCCATGCTAACGAGCGCCGAATTCATATAGAATCTGTGCTTGGCTTACGTCGCGATATGTTTAAAACGCAAGATCTACTTATTAGCAATCAATACCGCCAAATTGAAATGGCGAAAGAACTTAAAGAACATCAAGATGCGCAAAGCGATTTAGAAACCGATTTACAGGCTGCTAATGATCACCTAAATCTTACGCAAACAGCGCTACGCCAACAAGAAAAGATCGACCGCTACCAATCTGATTTAGATGATTTAAACTTAAAGCTTGAAGAACAAAACGAAGTGGTGCTTGAAGCGAATGAACAGTATCAAACCTATCGTGATCAAGTAGAACAAACCGAGCAAGAAGTTGACGAAATCAAGACTCAATTAGCTGATTACCAACAAGCACTGGATGTTCAACAAACACGAGCAATTCAATACCAACAGGCTTTACAGGCACTAAAAAATGCTCAGTTGCTATGTCAATTACCAAAACTAGATATTAGCAATATCGAAGAACACTTTACGTTTTTTGATGAAAAACAAAAAGAAATCACCGAACAAGTTCTTGAGCTTGAACAAAAATTAAGTGTATCTGATGCAGCGATTAATCAATTTGATAGAGCTTATCAACTAGTGGTGAAATTAGTGGGTGATGTGGTTCGCAGTGAAGCGTTTGCTGCAGCCAAAGAAGCACTAAGACAGTGGCCTTCACAATGTTATCAAGCTCAGCAGGCCGAACATTTACAACTACAACTTGATGAACTAGAACAACGACTCTTTGAACAAAAAGAAGCTGAATCATTATTAACACAATTTTGTAAGCATATTGATCGCCAAGTTAATTACGATCAATTA
Source organism: Gilliamella sp. wkB18 (assembly GCF_001690875.1). Lineage (NCBI taxonomy): Bacteria > Pseudomonadati > Pseudomonadota > Gammaproteobacteria > Orbales > Orbaceae > Gilliamella > Gilliamella sp. wkB18. The sequence goes on along the minus strand of NZ_LZHM01000110.1, from coordinate 9,715 downwards.
GATGAATTAAAACAAGAGCTAGAATTGCAATTAGACGAAAGTGCCGAACGGGCTAACGAATCAAGTGAAAAGCGTATTGAATTTAGACAAGAGCTTGAACAAATTCAATCGAAGCTTACTGAATATCGACAAAAAGCACCGTTATGGTTAAAAGCTCAAGATACATTAATTTCATTGCAAGAACAAACTGGTCAAGTGTTTAGTCATAGTCAAGCAGTTACGCAACACATGCAACAACTGCTTGAACAAGAACGCCAACTTGTTACTGAACGGGATCAAATTAGCTTTAGACGAAATCAATTAGATGTTCAAATTGAGCAACTAAATCAACCTAGCGGTGTTGATGATGGTCGCTTGTCTTTGTTAGCAGAGCGATTTAATGGGGTATTACTCTCGGAAATTTATGAAGATGTAACAATTGATGATGCACCTTACTTTTCTGCATTATATGGTCCTTCAAGACAAGCCATTGTGGTGCCAGATTTATCATTAGTTAAACAGCAATTAGAAAACCTTACCGCAAGTGATGAAGATTACCCAGAAGATATCTATTTTATTGAAGGTGATCCTGCATCATTTGATGATAGCGTTTTTGATTGTGAAGAGATGAATAAAGCGGTACTTGTCAAAACGGGCGATCGTCAATGGCGATTTTCAAGTTTTCCTAAAGTACCACTATTTGGTCGTGCTGCTCGTGAGATTCACCTTGAAAAATTATCTCACGAACGTGATGAATTACATGAGCGTTATGCAACTATCTCATTTGATTTACAAAAATTACAACGTATTGAACAAAATGTTGGGCAATTTATCGGTCAACATTTAGCGGTGGCTTTTGATATCGACCCTGAAGCTGAAGCGCAAAAATTAACGGCAAGACGCACCGAACTTGAACGCCAATTATCATCTCAAGAAAGTATTGATAAACAAAATCAGCAACAAGTGACTAACTGCAAAGAACAATTAGCAACCGTAAATCGCTTGGTTGCACAAATGCATTTATTAGCTGATGATGATCTGGCTGATAGAGTTGACGATTTACGTGAACAAGTTGCACAAGCACAAGAATCTGCGCAATATGTTAACCGTAATTGCAATACCGTTTCAGAACTTGAACCAATTTTGGCTGTTTTACAAAGTGATCCAGAGCAGAACGAAGCATTACGTGAACAATACAATACGGTTAAAGCGCAGCAACAAACCATCCGCCAACAAGTTTTTGCCTTAACGGAAGTAATGCAACGTCGAGCCCACTTTAGTTATGAAGACTCGGCTGGAATGCTAAATGAAAATACTGATTTGAACGAAAAATTGCGTGACCGATTGGAAGTGGTTGAAGCACAAAGAACAGAAGCACGTAGACAAATGCAGCAGTATCAAGATAAGTATAATCAATACAATCAAACGCTGGCTTCATTAAAAAGTGCTTTTGAAACCAAACGTGACATGTTAAATGAACTCCATAAAGAAATTGAACAAATTGGTGTTAAAGCCGATGCGAACACTGAAGAACGTGCACGATTAAGGCGTGATGAAATCCATCAAAAATTAAATAACAATCGTCAGCATTGCACATCGCTTGAAAAGCAACTCATTATGTGCGAAAGCGAAATGACACAACTACAAAAACGGCTAACTCAAACACTGCGAGATTATAAACAACTACGCGAACAGGTAGTACAAGCTAAATCAGGTTGGTGTTTAGTATTACGTTTAGTAAAAGAAAATAGTGTTGAACGTCGGTTACATCGCCGAGAACTTGCCTACTTAAGTGCTGATGAACTACGTTCTATGTCAGATAAAGCGTTAGGTTCGTTACGCTTGGCTGTTAATGACAATGAACATTTACGGGATGTATTAAGACTATCAGAAGATCCAAAACGCCCAGAACGTAAAATCCAATTTTATATTGCTGTTTATGCCCATTTGCGTGAACGAATTCGCCAAGATATTGTTAAAACTGACGATCCAATTGAAGCCATTGAACAGATGGAAATTGAATTATCACGATTAACAGAAGAATTGACTTCACGTGAACAGCAACTGGCAATTAGCTCGAAGAGTGTATCTAATATTATTCGTAAAACCATACAGCGTGAACAAAATCGTATTCGTATGCTTAACCAAGGATTACAAGCAGTAGCATTTGGTCAAGTTAATGGCGTGCGCTTAAATGTTAATGTTCGCGAAGCTCATTCAACACTTTTGGCAGCACTTGCCGATGAGCAAAATGAACATCAAGATCTATTTAGTAATAATCGTATTACCTTCTCAGAAGCCTTGGCTAAACTCTATCAACGTTTAAATCCACATATTGATATGGGGCAACGAACGGCTCAAAATATTGGTGAAGAATTACTCGATTATCGCAACTACCTAGAAATGGATGTTGAAGTGAATCGAGGTGCAGATGGTTGGTTACGTGCTGAAAGCGGTGCATTATCGACGGGTGAGGCAATTGGTACGGGGATGTCTATCTTACTTATGGTGATTCAAAGTTGGGAAGAAGAATCTAAGCGTTTGCGTAATAAAGATATCTCTCCGTGTCGTCTACTATTCTTAGACGAAGCGGCTCGATTGGATGCCAAGTCCATTGCAACACTGTTTGAGCTTTGTGAACGATTAGAAATGCAACTAATCATTGCAGCTCCAGAAAACATCAGCCCAGAAAAAGGCACAACATATAAACTAGTACGTAAAGTCATCAATAACCAAGAGCACGTACATGTGGTTGGCTTAAAAGGCTTTGCTTAACTTATTATTGTTTCAACTTACTAAACATTTTCGCCGGCATTAATCGGCGAAAATGTTTTATCTGACTCTGATAATTAGTCTTATTAAGATTTAAGAAACAACACTATCAGATTACCAACAAGAAAAGTAAGCTAAAATAATTAACAAGATAAAAGCCTAAGTAAAAACCTTTTAGCTCAAAATTATATTAACTCCATTTTGCTATCCACTTATTATTGGTCGTAATTAATAACTGCTTAAATCAGATTGCCAAAGAATATAAGGGTCATAGTCGTCATCACCATCAGGTAGTGAACCAGTTAGGGGGGCTTGGAAAAAATCCGTTTCAGCTAGCTGATTATTATCGATATATTCAATTTTTAATTTTAGCAAATCTTTTCTATTTTCAGGTTTATCAAAGTTATAAGTAATATGAGAAAGTGAATTGTGATAGATGATTTGACGCCAACATTCATCTGAATCTTTCATACAGTATTTGATACTTAAAGGTTGGTATTTTTGGCCACCTATAAATAAAACGGGAACGGCTTTTTGCTCTTGACTATCAACAAAGAATGATAAAAAAGTATCATCACCTAATTTAGCTTTATACTCGGTAAATTTGCTATCACTTTTTGCTTCAGCTTGTTTTAGGAAACTATGTCGACTTTCATCGGCGTAACTATTACTACAATACAAACTACATAAGAATAATACTGATATTAATTTTTTCATAACATATTCCATAAGTTAGCTTAGTAATTTAGATAAGTAATATAGCCAGTGACTAAAGGCTAGTAGAAAAGCTATAAATCTAAAAAGATTTATAGCATGTTTAATAGAATAACTTAAAAAATAGACAAATAGAAAGTAAAAAATAATAAAGGAGAAAAAAGAAATATAGAAGGAAGCGCCCCTATTTTCTTGTATATGCCACAAGATAGTAATGAATTAAAGGTATGATAATAATTTTAAAAACGGAAAGATGTTATATGGAATTCAATGCATTAACACCTAAAATTCCCAAGTTTACTACAGAACCACTTGATTATTTTTATAAAAATGGGAAAATACATAACCTATAACCAATAATTCTAATAAGATAAATATAAAAATTTTTAAGGATAAAAACAATGGAAAAAAAGTTGTTCAGCTTATTAGATAATGAAAGTGCACGTAAACAGTACCGATATTTATTAATTGATAATCTAGTTTCGCTAAGTTATTTTCATGTATTATCTATTCAAAGCTTGCAAGAAAATTTAGGAAAAGAAGCAATCCAAGTGGTACCAAGAACGAATCTTGCGCACGATTTAGAACATTGCCCTAAATTAATTGTTATTGCAAAACCTAACGAACCTATAAACGAAAAATTATTACATCATATTAGTAATGAACTGCAAGATGATGGCTCACTACAAAGGCGCTATATTTCGGCATGTATCGTTAGCAAAAACAATCCTAAAACGTTAAGTGAACAACTGATTGATATAGGATTAAAATTAACAAAATTCACTCATACCCATTTTGTTCCTTTTTACGAACCATTTAAAATGTATTTAATGTTAGAAGGTAACAAAATTTGTTCAGATTGGTTACCTAGTTTATTAAATTGTTGTAGCACCTACTGTTTCACCTCATTTACCAATCGCTTACAGGTTATTCAGTCGTTGGATCATACCCCGGAGCCATACGAAATTTGGGTTACAGAAGAAGTTAAATTTTACCTGAAAGAATCTGCCAAACTGTATCAGTTGACAACTGCTTGGAAAAACATATGTCAAAAGCAAAATAAAAACATTCAAGATAATGACATATTACAATTAGCTGAATATTACTATGAAGCAAAAACAGCAGGGTTAGAAGATACTTATGATAAATTCTCTTTAGCGCTAACGTTAATGAATTATCCCAATTTATCCATTCAAAACCAACTAAAAGCCCCAATTGAAAAAGCAAAAGAAGAGCCAGGCACATTAGCAAATCATCTAAGTAAGCTCGAAATTGCAGAATAATGTAAGGAATACCGAATGAAAAAATTTGATAGCCGTATTTATGAAGAAGCAAAAAACACCTCAGCCATGTCAAACAGTGGGTGTGGCACGTGTCAACGTAATGGTATGCCGTTTTTTTTAGTTCGCCAATCGGTAATAAATCCACGGGTTGACAGCAGCAAAGATTGGTCGCAAGGTGTTCCTAAATTAACCGATAGGCGACCAGCAGGCGAGTTAACGCAACATAAATACGCATTAAGGATGTTACGTAAAGGTTATGTTTATGTATTAATGGAAAAAGACGGTGAAAGGAAATTACTGGGTTATGAAGTAACATCAGAAGGCGCATTAAGGCATCGTTCCATTTACTATATGAAAAAATACGAAATTGAAGACTTAGCCAAACAATGCACCAAAATGAATCACAATATACCAGCCATTTTTGCCAATATCGATGTATTAAATGCCACAGTATGGATAGCTTACAGCCGTCGGGCTTGGTCAAAAAAAGTAGAAGATTATTACCGCTCGCCTGAAGCAGATTTAAAGCGTTTCACTAAAGTAACCATTAACGACAGCACCCGTAAAGATCCGAGCTCATTAACCGACGGGCGTAGCTTTGCTTTCAACGATTTACTCGACGAAAATAAAGCACCTTATTTACCTGAGTTTTTATTTGAGAAAAAAGATTTTAATGTACGTTTTCCAAGTGCCCATGAATTTTATGACTACTCGCATAAAAGAGATTTAGCCGCCATAAAAGACGTATCAGAAAAACTGGAACAAACATATCAATGTAAAATCGGCTGCATAGTGTTAGAAGACACCTTCGGTATAGCCGAAGAGCTTAATGCTCAACGATTGCGGAACTTTGACCCCATCAATAATGCCTTTTTAGAGCACGAACGGGAAATAGAGAAAAAATTAACCGATGCATATAACGAAAAAATAGCGGATTTTACCCCGACAAGCAACTGGTTAACCTCGCCCGATAAAGCAGAAAATCTATTCCCTTATGCGAAAGATTATTTTAAAAACATTTTAAATCTAAATATTGATGACAACCAAAATGATGCATCACAAGCGCTGACAATTCCTTTAAAACCCAATACAAATACCCCCAAATATTATCATGAATATTTTTCCACTAATCGAGCCTATAAACGTAGAATAGTGTCTTGTATTGACGCTTATAAAAAAGGATTAAAGAACTATTTTGCGAATCAAATAGAGCAAGAAAATGAAAAAGACGGTAAATATAATGAAACACAATATAAGGATGTTTATGAACCACATTGGAGGCAAGGACGGTACGAACAACAAGAGATGGCTGATTATATAAATAGTATTAACAAATTAAAATCAGAAGGTTGGAAAGAAGTTGCCTTAACTGATGAAGAAAAAACAGTATTATTAAAACAAAAAAATCGATCTCAAATTCCTTATAACAACTATGTGGAGGTACATCGTTTTTCATTAACAAAAGAAGGTGCTGTACAATCTAAATTTGATAAAGAATGGGCAAAACTGTCTGCACGGCTAGATAAGGGTAAACTCGATGCATTTCGCCAAGAAGAAAAACAACTATTTGACGAAATTGTTAAAGATATCCGCAAAATATCAATCGATTATTTAATTTATGTCACATGGCTTTTTGGCTCCAAAGACAAACCATCGCTTTATGCACCAGTTGAACTGACCGATTATAACCAAGTGGAATTTTGGAAGCGTGAACAAGAAAACGACTACTCTAAAGACCACTTAGGCTATTTTGAAGATGTTACCGCCATATTACAAGGTAATATCCAAATGGCGAAGCTACCCGAACAGTTTGGCTTATGGGACAGCCTATTACGAGACGAAAACTCCATCTATTTTTATCTATTAAAAGGTCAGGATAATAACCTGTATGAAGGGTTACTAAAACAACGGATTGTTGAAATGGAGCAAAATCAAGATGCAGCAAACCACAAAACGAAAGTAACAACTCTCAATGAATTAGTGGGCAAAATTAACGATATTTTGAATTTGCCAATTGATAAAAAAAATACAACCTTATTTGTTGATAAAATGGAAGTATTAATGAATTGGATGGCAGCAGGTATTGCAAATCCACCAAAGAACGCCAAGTTAATTAACGACGTTTTAATGAAAGACCATAGCATAGAACAGCTTAAAGTTTTTTCGGGCGTTGAGCATAGGCGTATAAGTTTACCGGTGAAAATTAAAAACTTACCCAAAGTTTATGAAATTTTGATGGAGCATTCAGATGTATCAACGGTGAGTATTGATAAAAATTCCAAGCTGTATAAGTTATCAAAAGTATCAGATACCGATAAGCGCTGGCAATTTGAAAGCCAACTGACTAAAAAACAGCTCGAAAAAACGGTTCAAATGGAGTTTATGGTAATAGCTGATGATATAGCCTCAATGAATAACATGATTGATGAGTTGAAAAAAGGTGGTAATTTAAAAGAAACCGCCCTTGCTAAAACCCAAAAGGTATTAGGCGCTGAAATTAAACACGCTCACCAATTTAGTGGCGAGCTAACCTTAGCTGACCTTGAAAAAACAATAGCACAAGCCAAACGACGAATCGCGTTTGATGCCTCAAAAGGGGTTTTTATGAATGGGTTAATGATATTTTTACAAGGCCACCTGTACAATCAAAATAGGAAAGTACTCGAGGCTGAAGGGCGTGAAATGCGGCAAGATGTGAAAGAGGAAATTCTTAATGATATGGCCAAGACTTGTGTAATTATGTCGTTAATGTCGGTCGAAGTAATGGCTCACACCATTAATCTAGTTGGTGCATTGCCTAAAATAAATATTTTTACCACTATGATACCAGGTTGTGAGAAATTTCTGAAAGTCACTGGATCAACGCTAGCGCTTATTACGATATTGGACGGGGTCATGGATATTTATAAAGGGGTTGGTTATGTGAAAAATGGTGATGTGTTTGATGGTGGATTAGTTTTTACTGGTGGTATGTTAACTACTATATCTGGAGGTATAGGTTTGTATGGTGCAATAGCTGCTATAACTTTACCAGTAGCGCTTTTAGCTATAGCTATTGCCGTTATTGGCGTAATTTTAGTGTATATAGGCTTAGAAGCCGATCGTTGGTCGCCCATGGAAATTTGGTTTAACCGTTGCTATTTTGGTAACCATAAACATCCAGAAAAAGGGCAACCTTACCCACTCACCGCAGTTGGCACCAGTGCCGCGTTGAATGACTATTTTGCCTATCTTTCAGGTGTTTATTTGGCTTTAAATTATCAATCTTATGATATGGAGTTCTTTTTTGACGATATTCGTAATGATTCTGATGAAAACGCCGCATTAATTTATGCCGGTGGACTGCGTGTACATATTAAACTGCCCAATTTTGATGCGCAAAGCCGCTATGTCTGTATGGTCTATCTAACTGATTCTGAAGGGCAATCGGCTAAGGTCCTAATTGTAAAAGGTAAAGACGATAAACATTTACATGTTACGGTATCACCCAATCAATGTAATCATGACTTAGTGCGCTGGGTTGATTCTAAAGATTATCCTATCGAATCAAATATAAATGATACAGTGGCGATAGACCAAAAAGTTGCCGAATTAAGGGTAAAAGCGAAAAAAGTGATTGGCATATTACATTACTGGCAAGGTAAAGACGCCAAATCGCCACTACGTGTAGAACATATTATCAATTAAAAAAGGAGAACGTAATCATGCCATCCAAATACCAGCCGCAAGTTTCCGCATGGCGCGAGGATTTGCATAAAGGAATATATACAACAAAATCACATTTAAGTAATAATAAAAAACTACGTTATGCTAATGATGATTATTGTGAATTTTCAAGAAGATTACCTGTTATGCAATATTTTCTTCGTTGCATAACAGTAATCTTCTCTTTAATATTTGTTGTATCTATAATATTAGGAATATTATTTATTATTTATATTATTACTAAACTAAATGAAGGTAGGTCTATATTTATACTTTGCACTTTTTTAATAATATTGTCATTTCAACTTTTTCTTCAGATGTTTTTGAATATTTGTTTTGCTCCTGAAGATTGTCCCATTCGTTTAAATAGAAAAACAGGTAAGGTTTATATTTATGACCATTTTTTATTGTATTTTGGAGCATGGTCTACCTTTACTCGTTCACCCTTTAGAGCCAAAGAGATCAGTGTTAAAGAGTTTAATTGGGCAGATATTCAAGGTTGTATGACCTCAGTATCAGTTCCTCTTGCTAGTGGCGGAATGGTTAGAAGCTATCGTCTAGAATGTGTGGTATGCGAGCCTAATACCACTAAAGTGATTGACCACTTTCTACTAGCAGCCTATAGCAGTTTAAACTATTACGAATGGATGTGGATAAATAGCTATATGGCGTTTTCGGATAATAATTTGGATGCCGAATTTATGCCAGAAGAAGAATTCACATGGCCAATCAAAGTCAATTGGCCAGAAGAAATCGACAAAAAATCCAAAGCTAGCTCGCTTGAAGAGTATCAACAAATAGATGCCGAATATAAAAAGCTAGGAAATAAATAATGCCATCCAAATACCAACCGCAAGTTTCCGCATGGCGCGAGGATTTGCATAAAGGAATATATACAACACAATTACATTTAAGTAATAATAAAAAATTACGTTATGCGAATGATGATTATTGTGAGTTTTCTCGGCGCTTCACAGGGATGGGAAGCTTATTAATTAGATTGATTGTTATTATTCTTTTCTTTATATGTGTATTGATAGCAAATTCTGGATTAGTTGCTGTACTTTTTGCTATATTTTATTTTGATACCTATAAAGCACTATTTATTTTTTTATTTTTTGTGTTTTTAATGTGCAGTCAAATATTTATTCAATTTTTTCTTACTTTTTTATTCTGTCCTGAAGATTGTCCTGTTCGCTTTAACCGTAAAACAGGTAAGGTTTATATTTATGACCATTTTCTGTTATATTGTGGTTCATGGG
>NZ_LZHM01000109.1:0-10237 GCF_001690875.1 Gilliamella sp. wkB18 | reverse complement strand
TTTGAGCAAGATAAACACGGTTTGTTGTTGAGTTACAGTCAAGAAAAAGACAAGGCTAACTATGTTGAAAAACTTACTCGAGCGCAGTACTACACTGCATTGGGGGATGTGTATACAGCAGCGTTTGAATTACAACACCGCAATGACCACAACTATGGTGAAGACGCCACACATGAAGCATTAATTGCGGCTAAATTGGAGCGTAGTTTTTTTGATGGTCGAGATAAAGGGTATATTATTCAGCAATTAACGGTGGCCAAATCGGGCGATGTGGCAGATGATAACCGTACCACAATTGGTTATAACTCACAAATTACCGACAGTATTAATATTGGTGCGGAAATTTTTGCATCCAATCGAGGCGCTGGAGGGGGTATTCAGGCAGGTTGGGATGTTAATGAGCAGACTAATTTGTATACGAAAGTGTTAAATGATGTGGACTCTACTTCTGGGCGAGGCATTACCACGGTAGTGGGCGGTCGAACCAAAGCGACCAGTGAGCTGGAGCTTTATTCTGAGCGTCAATTCAAAACTAGCAAAATCGATCATACTACTTCAGATGTGTATGGTGTCAGTTATAAACCTACCGAAGCACAATTTATTGAAGGCTCTTACTCGGTTGGGCGTGTAAACAACCGTAATCGTGACCGTACTAGTTTATCGGGTCATGATGAAACGCGTCGTGATGTTTATGCGGCTGGTTACGGCTATAAAAATGATTGGTTCCAAATTCGTAACCGTCTGGAATATCGGATTGATGAAGGTAGTGAACGGATAAGACAATGGGTCACCACCAATAGGGCGAAAACGATTGTCAGTGAAAACTTAAGTTGGTTAGCACAGTTTGATTTTGCAAAAACTTTTGGGAATAAAGACACATCGAATGATGTGGTGAGCAACTATACTGAATCAATGATTGGTTTTGCTTATCGTCCTAAATTAATAAACAATCTGAATTTATTTGGGAAACTGACTTATGTTTACGGGTTAGATCCGGACGATCAGCTGATAGCGAATTCGACCTCATCGAGTGGGAAACGCTATACTTCAAGTTTGTATGACCAAAAGAGCTGGGTGTGGTCGTTAGAAGGGGTTTATGAATGGAATGCAAACTGGGAAACTGCATTTAAAGCAGCCCATAGGCAAGGTCATTTACGCTATAAAAATGAAAGTAACTGGTACTCATCAGGGGCGAGTTTGTATGCGCTGCGTTTAAATTATAAGACAGGCGATTGGGAATATCAGGTAGAGGGTCGTACGTTACGTACCGATTTAGCTGATGACCATAAAGATGGCTTTGTGACGAGTATTTACCGCAATATTGGCGATAATATTAAAATGGGAGTGGGGTATAACTTTACGGATTATAACGACAACTTAACACACCTGAACTATCGTTCACACGGTTGGTTTATCAATGCAGTAGGGAGTTTCTAATGGACAGTTGGCAAAGTGTAGAAATTGGAAAAATTATCCCCCAAGTTAAAAAGAATTTACGCATATCAGGAGAGGAGATAATGCGAACTGAGCATAATGCAGCAGTGGAGATGAAAGCCAAAAGTAGCAGGAAAACAGGCGGCTATGGACAAAAGTCAATGTTCAAATGTGCAAAAGGTTTATTAGCTTCAACTTTTATATCATTGATGACGATATCGGCGGCAAACGCTTTTCCGGTATCAGGTACGGTCTATTTGGACTACGATAACACGGCAACAAAAACCGAGATGCCATTAATAGGTTTGAAGGTTGAATTATATGATGACAAAGGAAAATTAGTCTCTAATTCAGAAACAGATGGAAAAGGAAAATACATCTTAGAAGCACCAGCTTTAACGACTTATAAGATTGTCGCAAAAACAGACAAAGATGAGGTTGTAGAAGATTCAGTCACACTTATAGCCGACACAGGTGAATCTAAAAATCTATTTTTAAAAGGTGAGGGTGGTGACATTCAGTTATCGATAAAAGATGATAAAGGAACCGGTGCAAAAAATATTCCGGTTAAATTTATCAATTCAGCGGTAGCTGGTGAATTGGAAATGGCATCTAAAGATAACGGTATGATCGAGATCAAAAATACGTTAAAAGAAATTTCGTATACCGCAGTAATCAATGTAAATTCTTTTATAGAAGATATAAGTAATGTAAAAAAATATGCATTATGGGATGCTACATTACCGGATAATACGCATGGTTATGTTGATAGCATGACATTTAATATGGATGGTGCTAATAAAATAGGTGTCTTCAATATTAAAGAGCGTAATGAATGGGGTATTGATGGTATAGTTGCTATCGATCAGGATAATAATGGTATCTACAGTGCTGATGTTGATACGGGTGCAATAGGGATGAATGTTGACCTTTACTATCCGGGCACTACAACCAAAGTATTGGGTACAAAAACCATTACCACAGCAGAAAATGGTAAATACCATTTTGAAAATTTAGCTGTAGAAAGCTACGATATTAAAGTGACCAATGTTGCTACACCTTATACCCCAGTAGGGAAAATGGAAGCAAAAGTTACAATATCAAATACAACAGCATTGACTAGTGGTCCGGATTTTTTACTGCAAATAGACCAAAATGACACTAAGTTACCTGGTATATCTGGTTATATATTTGTTTTATCAGAGCAATATATGCCAAGGGGCCCTGATTCTGGTAAAACTTATAATACCCTACCTCTGAAAGAGAGTATTAGCTTTGAAACTCCTGTAGAACTTTATCAACATGATGGAATTACATGGAAAAAGATAGCAACTCAAAAATCTAATAAAAAAGATGGGTTGTACCAATTTAGAGGTTTGGCTAAAGGCAAAGATTATAAAGTTGTTCTTAAAGAATCAGGCATAGATTTAAAAAAATATGTTTTCATCAATGATACTGATGGTAAATCATCTAGTACATCTCCTGAATCAAGGAGCAGCCATAAAGGTAGAGTTACTTTAAGTAATGGTACACAAGATACTATTGCCGGTAAAGAAATTATTGTTACCAATCTTAATAATACAATAAGTAATCGAAACTTTTGGTATTCTGAGGTACGTGAAAAGTTAGGTTCACTTAAGATAGCCGCTCATGTAGCTACCGCTGATAATAAAACAAGTTGGGGAGGGGGGCTTAATGGTATAACAACAATGACTGCCTCGCCTTACATGAAAGTGTCTTTTTATGAGGAAGATGGCGTTACTCCAGCTATCGATTCTAAAGGAAAACAATTAGTTGGAACTCATTATACTCCTGGTTACTATGGTAAAATAGGGTATATGACTGTACCGGTAGATCGTGCAGGAATATATGTTTATAAAATAGATGAGACTAATGATGGACTAATAATTGATCGTTCAACTACTGACTATGTATTAACAATATTACCAGGTAAATCACAGGATAGTAATATAATTTTTAAACCTGAAAAACCAAATACTATTTCAGGTTATATCTATCTCAACAATAGTCATCCTGGTACTACAGGCAATTATGATCCCAATGTTGATATTCCAATTAGTGCAGCTCGAGTTTTGTTATATCGTAAACTGCCTAATGGAAATTACAATTTAATGACAGAGTTTGGTACAAATAGTGATGGTTTTTATAATCTGACTAACTTAACTGATGGTGAATATAAAGTTTATGCTAAACCAGAATTTGGTGGTCCAAGTAATGTTGGTTCAAATGATGTTGAGCTTGAAAACAATGATCAAGGCACAGGAGTACAGAACAACCTATCAGTTATCGAATTAAATATCAGTGGTGGTAAGGTTTATAATACTAACACTAACTTCTGGTATAAGCTGAAACAACAAGATTATGTTATTCGTGGCCGTGTTCACTTAGACACAAATGATGAAGACGGTAAGAATAAGCTGCATTTAACACGTGATTTACTTCTTTTCGATGCAACAGTTTTACTTTGTCGTGATGGTAATGAAGATGATTGTATCGTTGGTGGCAAAAATTATATTGCCCATCAAATTACAGATAAAAGTGGCGAATTTAAATTTATTGGCAGTAGAGATGGTATTCATGCTGGCGTAAATTATATGATTAAAGCTTTACGTTCAGGAACCACTGCTGTAACTAATAGTAGTGAAGGGCTTGAATCAACTTATATCGTCAAATTTGATAAACTTGGACCACCAATAATTAAAAACTTTTTAATGCAAGGTGTAGCTGATATCAACGCGTACCCTGTCAACGATTTAGATGGTGATAGGAAACTTAAAGGATTGTCTACATCTGAAAATGGAAGTGGCAAATTTGAATTCTATTATTGGGATGGTAGTACGTATCAAGAGTGGAAAAAAGGTCTTGGAAACTTTTTTAATTCGGTTTTAATAAGAAATCTCCCACAAGGAAAATATCGTATAACTCACAATAAAGGTGGAAATTATATCGATATTGCAGATATGGATCCTGTAACACCTGAAGGTACGTTAGACTTTGAAGTATTAGCGGATGGAACATTTGCTAATGGTTTGACTAAAGAGCAATATTTCATGCAGGCATCTCTAGCAGCTTCGGGTGTATCTGAAGGTGTATCTGGTAAAATTTACTTAGATATTACTGGATCTGGAAAAATTGGTGAGGCTGTTATACTGACCGAAGATGAATTAACTAATTATAATAAAGGTGTTTTGAGTGTAGAAGGGATTTTTACACCAAGGATTTATCCAGGTTACTTTACTGGTAGTGTTGATTCAATTTTGTCAAATCCAGATTTCATTGATAATGAGGTGCAAAAAAACGGAGGTTTTGCTTACACTAAAGCAAATTCAACTCGTGGTAATTTATATTTGACAAATATGTTATTACAATTAAAAGGACTTGATACCAACCAATTTGAGTTAGTAGCTAATAGCAGTCAACCTAAAGAAAGCTATTTACCAGATAATATAAAAAATAGTCTGGAATATATGCAAGTTATGGCTAATAATTCAGGTGTACCTAATCAATATTGGTTATTGAAACTAAAGAATAATACCCAAATCAGTGGTCAACTTTATTATGACATTGACGATAATGGTATCTTTGAAGCCGATAAAAATGATGTGCCAATTTCAGGCGTGAAAGTTGAACTATATCGAAAAGGTATACTTTATAGCTACACGAAAACTGATGAACAGGGAAAATACACATTTAAAAATCTATTTGATGACACCTATACCGTTAAGGTCACTGATACAGGTCTAGATAAGAGTCGTTATGAATTGAAGAGTTCATCTGATTCAGCCAACGATATCAAAATCTCTCCAACAACGCCGTCTGTTTCGGGTAGCGATTTAGACTTTATCTATAAGAAGAATGGTGATGCAGCCATTACTGGTAATATTATGGTTGATATTAACAATAATGGTCGTGTAGATATTAATTTTGATAAAACAGGCGATATAGCTTTACCTGGCGTCAGCGTTAAATTATATAAAAATGCTGTCACAGATACTAAGCCTTACCGTCAAGTTGAAACTAATGATAAAGGGTACTATAGCTTTAGTGGTATTGATTTAAATACCACTTATATTGTGGAAGTGGTGTTACCAGAGGGTTATGGGGTTATCTCTAACGCAGATAACAATACTAACACAAGTTTGGCACCAATTATGTTTGCCGATGTGGCAAGAACAGAGCAAAACCGATACTTTTTGTTAGCGGGTAATTCAAACACTAACCCATCAGCGGGTATCAATAGTTCAGAAGCAAAAGATAGTGGTATTTCTGGTAAAGCAGTCGTCGATGATACTAATTCGGAAAAACCTATCGCTGATATTCTTATTGGCTTAATTGACGCAAATGGGAATATGGTTGCCCGTCAAAAAACCAACAGCGAAGGTGAATACCATTTTTATAACCTGGTGAATGGTAAGTACAGTATTAATGTGGTGACTTCACCAGAAGGTTATTCGCTGATTAGAAACAGTAAAGGTACTACTCAACCATTAGATACGCTATCGGATATCCAATTAGCTAATAAGGGTGAACATAAAAATAACTTCTATTATAAGGAAGCTAGTGTAAATGGTATTTCAGGTAATATTTACGTTGATTTTAACGATAGCAATAATTTAAAAGATTTAAATAACTTAAATACCTATGCCCATTTGCTTGACAGAAAAATAAAGGCAACTGTTGAGTTACATAAAGGATTAGATGGCAAAGGTGAGTTATTGCTGTCAAAAGAAACAGTTAATGGCACATATCAATTTTCTAATCTGTTATTTGGTGATACAGCCGACTATTCTGTTGTTTTGAAAATGGATACACTGCCTGACTATAACTTTAAATTAAGTAAAGCTGGCACAAATTCAAAAGATATTGTTATTCCAATTGAAAAATTACCTCGAGCCGGTTCATCAGATAACCACTATCTGGTAGTAGGTAAACAACAAATTGGAGGTCACGTTTGGGTAGATATTAATGGAGATAAAGTTCAAGATAGCGATGAAGGTATTAGTGGCATAAATGTAACCTTAAAATATAAACCAGCCGATGAAACGGAATATGTTACGCTGTCTCAAACTCAGACCTCAAATACAGGTGAGTATCTGTTTAATAAATTGCCGAAAAATGGTAACTATCAGGTTGTAGTTAGTAGCCCAACAGGTACAGCACTGATACCTGATAGCGAAATAACCGGTAACAGCGATGTCTATACATATTCATCATTGCAAGATAATGAGTTAAAAAATAGCACAGCGTATAAATATATCGGTGAGGTTAGCGGTCATATTAGTATTGATGTGGACAATAGCCAGAATAAAACGGCTGTAGATGCTAATTTAGCTGGTGTTAAACTTATTTTGACCAACAAACATGACAACACAATCGTTAAAAAAGTGACGGCCGATAATGACGGTAACTTCACTGCGGATAATTTGCCTTTAGGTGATTGGGTTATTACCACTGACAGTTCACAAAGTGTGAATGATTGGAGTGGTTATCAATTAAGCTATACCGAGAATGGTGGCATTAACACAGCAGCGACTGCCAAGGACTTATCATTAACTGTTACTCTTTCTGATAAACAACCTAATGTGAATAGGATAGAGATTGGTTACAGTGGTAGTTCTGTTATCAAAGGTTATGTGGTGCTTGATATAGATAATGATGGTAAATATAGTGCAGATGATATTGGATTAGGTGAAATAACGCCAAAATTGAAGTTAACTTCAGCTACTCAAACATCAGAATTTGTTGACAGAGAAATAACGGTTGATAAGGCAAGTGGTTATTTTGAAGTAACAGGTTTAAGCCAACATGATTATGAGTTGGTACTAGATGACAATGATATTACTAATAAAGGCTATAAACTGGTCTTTAGCCCAAATAAAACAACGCCAGATATGGCAAGTAATACTGCAGTATTTAAAGTAAGCGGTCCGAAAGACGATAGCTTTTCAAAAGATACTATAGCTGAAAACCAAGCGTTTGGTTATACAATCAATCGTGCGATATCTGGTACCGTATACTTAGATGTTGCTGGTATTGGTGCAGATAAAGGTCATCAAGACTTTAATCCGGTATTGGTTGGTGCAGAAGTAAAAGCAGAAGCAACCATCAATGGTAAAAAATTGACTCGTGTTGAAAAAGTGGATAACGATGGTAAATTTACATTGCCTAACATCATTAATGGTGAGTGGATTTTATCGGTATCACATCCAACCAGAGTTGATTTAATATACAGTTATTTTGTTAAAAAAGCAGTGACTCCAAATAAAGAAAGTGCCAATGGTATTAGCTATAACGTGGATGCGAGTACGGCAACTACTATTGAACTGGATTTAGGTATGAGGGGTCAAAGTAACATCAGTGGTAAAATTGTTTATGACAATGATACCAGTGGTGATCTTTCTGCTGCAGATACGGGCGTTGAAGGTTTAACCGTAGTGCTGGGTAATGCAGATGATAAAACCCAGAGTTACTTAAGTGTATCGACCAATAGTCAAGGTGAATTTCATATTGCTAATTTAGCGCAACATGACTACACAATAAAAGTAACAGACCCATTGCGTAAGTTAAATGGTTATGAATTGAGCTTTAGTCCAAATGGTAAAAGCGAAATTGAAACACTAAAAGTGAGTAGTGATAATACTGACTTAACTGGACAAAATTTTGGTTATCAAGGTAATTTAGGTATTAGTGGTCATGTCTATCAAGATATTTTAGGTAATGGTATACATGATGCAACAAACTATCCGTTGTTACCAGAGGTGGAAATTACGGCAGTCAGTGTATCAAATAGTGATATCCACTATACGGTAAAAACTGACAGTACTGGTAAGTATAGTTTTGATACTTTAGTGCAAGGTAAATGGAAAGTTAGCGTGACGAAATACCCGTCAGGCTGGCAATACAGCTATGTTGACTTTGTTTCACAAAATCCAATAACCAATAATGGCGCAGGTGAGGTCACTGTTGAAGTAACACCGGAAGTATTGGTCCGAGGAACTGGTTATAGCATAGACTTCGGTGCGAAAGGGAGTGCGCAAATCAGTGGTCGTGTTGTAATTGATATGGATACAACAGACGGAAACTCAGTGATGGATATTGACCAACCACTAGTCAATATTCCAGTTCGCTTAAAAATGACAGGTGCGGCTGGCTCGGGGCAAATAGAGGTTAAAACCGATGCAAAAGGTCAATACCGCTTTGAGGGCTTAACTGCTTATGATAAATATGAAGTTGAAGTTGATGATAACGTAAACGAATTACAAGGTTATGAAATCAGCTTTAGTCCTAACGACCCTGCGAATAAGCGTACTGCTGTTGACGTTGCTACCGTAACGGCACAAGTTACGAATGTTGACTATGGCTATAAAGGTCAAGGTAGTTTAGTAGGAACAATTTATCGTGATTATGCAGGTAAAGGTGTCCACGCAGATTACTTTGGTACCTTAGCCGATGTAAAGGTAAGTGTGAAAAATGTAAGTAACAATGCTATTGTATTGACAACAGTTAGTGATGCAAATGGTCATTACCAAATTGAGCATATGGCTGCCGGTAAATGGCAGGTGAGCATTGAACCACCGACAGGCTATGATTTTAGCTATGTAGGCGAAACCCAAGGTAGTACTAGCACGTCAGTAGCTAGTGGCGTTGAGATTGAACTTAGCGCAACAGCAAAAGCAAAAGTAGATTTTGGTGTGAAAGGTCAGGCGAGCATAAGTGGGCAGGTTGTCATTGATGTTGATCCTGATGATGGTCAAACCATTGTTGCTCAGGATATTGGTATTGATACTATCTATGATAACTATGCTGTTGAGCTTTATGTTGATGAACATCTAGTGAATTCTGCTGAGGTAAAAACCAGTGGCAGTGATGTAGCTGGATTAGGTCAGTACCGATTTGAAAATTTGTCACATGGTATTGATTATCAAGTTAAAGTGAAAAGCCCAGGTAACAGTTATATTAGTAGCTTTATGTTAACCGATACGACAATTACTCCTTCAACAAATCAAACTGATAACGAGATGAGTGAGACGTATCAATTTGCTCAGGCAACGGATAAAGTTGAAGGGGCAAGTTTTGCATGGAAAGGTAATGCTGGTATCAGCGGTAAAATTTACTTAGATAAAGATGATGATGGCATTTACACAGCAGAAACAGACAGTAGCATTAATGAGGTAGTGACAGTAACGTTAACAAATGAAGCGAACCCTGAGATTCAAGTTATTCGCACAATTGAGGCTGGTGAAATCAGCTATGAAGTTGAAAATATTATCCCAGGTAAGTGGAATATCGTTGTCAGTGGTGTACCGACTACCTTAACGGCAAGTTTTGACCCGGATGATGCGCATCATAATGCTGATGGCTCGTTAAAAACACCACAAACAGTAGATATGGCAACTGTGGAAGTAGTAGGTAATTTAACTGACCAAAACTTTGGTTATATCAATGGTGGAGTTATCGAAGGTAAGTTAGTTGAAGACAGTGCTGGCACAGGCTTAATAGGGCTGGCTAACTATCCAGGGTTATCGGGAGTAAATGTCTATTTATTAGATAGCAATGAAAAACATGTTATGGATAAAGCGGGCAAACCGATGTTATCAACAACTGATAATGAAGGTAAGTTCAGTTTCCGTAACTTAGCGATAGGTAGCCATGACGGCAACAGCATCACCCATAATATTCGGGTTCTTTACGGTGAATATAATGATGGTGTTGTTAGTTCAGATAGCAACAGTCCGTTATATGAAAAAGTTCCATTCTTTGAAAAGTATACGGATATCGGCGG
>NZ_LZHM01000108.1:0-7053 GCF_001690875.1 Gilliamella sp. wkB18 | reverse complement strand
CCTGCCGTTAATGCCCCAATTAAAGCTCCGATTGCCTCAAACATGCCCACAATTGCCAAGCCAATTATCGCTAATAGGCCGATATCATCAGCGCGTAGCTCTTTTGGGTCATCTTCCACATATAGGTGGCTTACGGTGCCTTTTAATAAGCTGTATTTAGCCATTGGTTTTATCCTGCTGTTCTATTGGTTCTCATTTCCATCTGGGGTAAACCCACGTTCATCAATAACTTTTACCCAATTAGGTAAAATAGGCGTACGGCAATAATAATTGGCATGGGAATCAAGTTTTTTTATCCGTTGAAATTCTGGCGTTTGTGGATCGTTAAACAGTTCAGGATCTTCCGAGCGATTAAGTTTTTTAAAACGGTCATGCTCTTTTATACAATCGTGTGACCAAGGTTTGGAATAGCCTAACGTTGCATAAATGCGATTACTAACAAAAGAACATGCCCCCCCCGATGAAAAAAACAATAATAATATTAAGCCAATAGTAACACAGCACACCATAATAAATAATTCAAAACATTTTTCAAATGGTTGCCATGTGCTGATCGTAGCTGGAAGCATAAATAAAAAAATTAACAGCCCCAATATTCCCATAAAAATTGAACAACCTGTTAATTGTTGCAAGGTAGTTATACCAACCGAACGAGGAAAATACAAAGCGTGGTATTGAGGCATACGCACGGCATAGGATTGATAGTGATTATCATCAATTTGCTTTACCACCATTTCTACGTAATCGCCGTCTTTAAAGCTTATATGCTCTAACTTTCCTTGTACCTTTTTACGACCGACATAGCATTGAAAACTTTTACCTTCTAGGGTAATGCTACCTGCCGTTAATGCCCCAATTAAAGCTCCGATTGCCTCAAACATGCCCACAATTGCCAAGCCAATTATCGCTAATAGACCGATATCATCAGCGCGTAGCTCTTTCGGGTCATCTTCCACATATAGGTGGCTTACGGTGCCTTTTAATAAGCTGTATTTAGCCATTGGTTTGACCCTGATCTTCTATTGATTGTTCGCTTTGATCTGGGGTAAAGCCTCGTTCATCAATCACTTTAACCCAATTGGGTAATACAGGTGTTCGGCAATAATAATTGGCATGGGAATCAAGTTTTTTTATCCGTTGAAATTCTGGCGTTTGTGGATCGTTAAACAGTTCAGGATCTTCCGAGCGATTAAGTTTTTTAAAACGATCGTGTTCTTTTGCACTATTATGTAACCACGATTTGGGATAGCCTAATGTTGCATAGATGCGGTTACTGATAAAAGAATGGCGACCGCCGAATGATAAAAATAATAAAATCAGCATGAAAAAATACATGAAAATATTAGACATCGTAAAAATAATGAAGTCTGATATATCCATTTCTATCTGAATATACATCATAGTTATCAAAACAAAATAAGCTAATAAGCTAATGACACCAAGAACAATTGAGATATATTTTAACATTGTTAAGGTTGTTACACCAACCGAACGAGGAAAATACAAAGCGTGGTTTTGAGGCATACGCACGGCATAGGATTGATAGTGATTATCATCAATTTGCTCTACCACCATTTCTACGTAATCGCCGTCTTTAAAGCTAATATGCTCTAATTTTCCTTGTACCTTTTTACGACCGACATAGCATTGAAAACTTTTACCTTCTAGGGTAATGCTACCTGCTGTTAATGCCCCAATTAAAGCTCCGATTGCCTCAAACATGCCCACAATTGCCAAGCCAATTATCGCTAATAGACCGATATCATCAGCGCGTAGCTCTTTCGGGTCATCTTCCACATATAGGTGGCTTACGGTGCCTTTTAGTAGATTGTATTTAGCCATTTAAAAATCCTCTTTCATCCATATCTTGTTCAATTAATGCTAATGCTTCATCAATATCAATAGTATAGTTGGTATTGTTATTAGCTTGTGATTCATTTTTGTTAATATCAAACATATCATTTAATACTTCTTTTTCAAACGCTTCAGTTTGTTGCTGTGGGGTTTGATAAATATGACTTTTATTATGAGGCATTAAATATTTATTGGTACGCAGGGCACAACGTTTAAGCCAAGTTTCCAAATTATCGTCTGATAGCAGGTCAACAACAAAATCTAACACCATAATTATCAATCCTAATAGCCCAGCAAATCGCCATAAAAATAACCGTAAGGCTACCATTGAGGCAATTTTTTTCATACCAATATTTTTAGCTAAGAATTGAATTATCCCGAATACAGTTCGATTAGTTAAAAACCGTCGGCACCATACAAAATGGTAAGAAAATGTAGCCATCGTTGTAAGTAGACCTATTCCACCTTGTAGAATAGCTGAAACAAATATAATTCTACTTAATCCATAATTTCCTTTTTCTTCTTCTTCTTCCGCTTTTAGACCTGCTCCACTAGCCATAAAGTAAGCCGAAATTCCCCCTAATATTCCCGATAATGCCTTCCCTACACTATAAAAAACGCTTTTTACACCTTTAAATACCGCAGTGACCATTGCCATTAATTCCATGCTGGCAGCCGCTAAAGCAAAACCAGCAGAGGCTTTTAAGGTTGAAAAATATTCATTTTGTTTTAAATTGGGGTGGGTTTTGCTTAGACTATTGAAATTATACAGCTCAAGCATGGCAACCACCGCTGCCATACGCATGGATTTCAGTGTGGTAGAAAGGGTTTTGGAAATGCCGGGTTCGACATCGCTCGCTTTAAAAATAAAGTGTAAAAATTTATTGGCTTTATTTTGCGATAACGTGCGGTTAACAATAACATTAAGACGCCGATCAAGGCTAGCTATGGCATCGTTTAGCAATGAGCGGGCTTTGCTGATTGCGGCCCTTTTGCGCAATTCCCAGCGAGGATGATACCGTGGCGCATTAGCGGTGCCAAAGTTAGGACCTTGATCTAAGTTAATTATGGCTGCGATCATTTGGTATTCTAAATGTAAATAGGTGGTAGCTGTCCCTTTTAATACCCCTGCTATGGTTAATGATAACATTTTATACATGGCGGTACTGGCTGAATAAAGTGAATGACTTAGCTTGTCAAATATCGGTTGTAATAGGTTGGTTATTTTAGCGGTTATTATGTCACCAAATGTAAAGTCTTTAATTTTAATTTTTATAAATTTCAGCAAAGCCACATGTTCTTTTACATGATCATTGCGATCATAACGTTTTAATTCATCAAGGGATAGTATAACATCTTGTAAAAATTTAAATCTCAAAGCTATTTTTGCGTAAGGCAATGTATCCAATTTAGCGGTTAGCTTGTCGACCGATTTTTCAATATGCGATTTATTTTCATTAGATTGAGCTTGGTCTACCACCTGATTAATCATGCTAAGTAGGTCATCATTATGGTAAGCAAGCATGCGCCATAACATACCATTAACGTTTTCGTTATTAGGTCTGGCATAGTCTATACTTGCCATAGAGTGTAAAAAGGTTTTGCCTTCTTCACACAGTTCAAGCCCTCGGGTTACTTTGTTGATAATAAACGCAAATAAAAGGCCTTCAATATTGATTTTCCGTAAATCATCGAGATCTGCTTCATTGATTTCGCCCAATTTAAGGGATTCTTGCAAGGTTTTTTCGTGCTTTTCTTCTAATTTTTGAAGTTCAGGATGATTGCCATCATCAAAATCATATAACGCATTACCGTCAATATCTTTGTAAACAGTTGTGTAAAAATTACTGTCACGTATCCACGTAATAAGTTGTTTAACACGGCTTTGATACTTTTCTTCAACCAATTTTATCAATTCGTTGTGTTTGTCTTCAAATGGTTGGGTATTAACTAACTCTTCATATTTTTGCAGATATTTTTTGATATCTTGTTCACGCTTCGCTTTTAATGTCGATTCTTGACTGTAAAAATCTTTAACCGATTTGTTATACTTTTGCACTAACTCGTTTTGAAGCGGTTTAATTAAGGTTGCTTCACTCGGGCTTATGCGGTTAAGTTTCTCTTTTTGAACTAAACTTTCATAAATTGATATATTAAATACTTTACCACCGGCTTTTTGATACAAACTAAACTCATAAAAATCGTTATAGTAGCCGTACCCATTTGCTTTACTATAAAGTTGTTCACGGATAAGCGTTTCTAGCTCGCGACTGGTACAATACATGGGCTTGTCGGGGTGATGTTCTATTTTGCCGTTTTTCATTACCTCTTTAACATACTGGTTATTATGGTTCGGAAAGGAGTAGTCTTTGTAATATTTTTTCATTACTGCTAAAGATTTTGCTTGCTCAATGTAGCCTAAGGCATCGTATTCTAATTTTCGTTCTTTCTGATATTGTAAAACAGGAACATAAGATTCGTTATAATAACCATTTAATTCGGTTGCAATACCAATAGGATCTTCAATTGCAATAATCATCGGTTCTTTGCTTAGGCTGTAGCGTTCCATAGTGAGCGCTAAGTGTTCACTTGAGTTTGGTGTAAAATCAGTCCAAGGTTCACAGGTGCTGTTTTTGTCTAACAATTTTATCAATTAAGTGGGGTTAGGGTTTTCGCATTAAGATAAAGGGGGATCCCTGTGTATACAGGGAATACTTTTGTTCTAAATGGCAAAGAGCATTTCAAATGTTAATCGATGAAGTTTTAAAAGCACTTAATTTATTTATTAAAATACATTTTTATACATTGCAATATTTTTATCTTGTAACTATCTCTTAAATAGTTTAGGAAAAAGGAGAAAGTTTATTGATGATGAACATAACAGGGGATTTCAATGTGAAAAAATGACTGAGCTTACTCAGCCATTTTATTTTTAACGTAATTGCCTAGTTTTGTAAAAAACTTTGAGGAGTTTATACTGTTTGGTTTTATTAGGATTCGTTATACAGGTATTGCATGGATGAGTCTATTTAATTAACTGACCATGCTCGCTCCATTTGTATATAATTGCTGGGTATTGAATTTGATTTTGATCACTTTGATCTTCGTTTTTTTAATATCCATTGCTTACTTTTTAATTTGTAGTCGCAAATTTTTGCTATACAATTAGTTAAGTTAACCACATCAAAATTATTAAAAATAGTAATAAATGGAATAAAAATGAAAAAAATCCTTCACACTGCCTCTTTATTGTACTTTGTATCGTTTTTGAGTTATGCCAATAACACTATAAATTTTGCTACAGAATCTGATAACAGCACAAACCAACCTACTCAGCAGATTTGTCAACTTAAGTTTGATAAAGAAAACATTAAACTCTGCACCGAGCTGGCCGAAAGGGGTGATGCCATTGCCCAAAATACCTTAGGTGAAATATTTTATATTATTAAACCTTGGTACAAAGATGGCGATCACACTAAAGCACGACTATTATTTGAAAAAGCGGCCGCTCAGGGACTGGCTAAAGCACAATATAACTTAGGCTCAATGTACCGTGATGAATTAAACAACTTTCCGATTGCTTTAAGTTGGTTTGAAAAAGCTGCTGCTCAAGGCAATGCCGATGCACAAAATAGTATTGGTTATATTTACGAAAATGCATCGGGGGGTAAACCCCCTAGACCGTATATTTTTGATCAAAACGGTAAAAATCTAGACAAAAAAATCCCTGATATTAAAGCAAAATTTGCAAAGCTTGATAATAACTTGCCTGTTGATTATTATAGACGCAGCATTTACCCACTGAGTGAATATGGGCAAGGGGTCGAGCCTAATTTACAAAAAGCCATTGAATGGTACCAAAAAGCCGCTAACCAAGGACATGCATTAGCTCAAACCAATTTAGCTTATTTTTATCTGTTTGGTATCGGCGTTGATAAAGACGAAAACCATGCTTTTAAACTCTATGAAAAAGCCGCAAATCAGCAGTTTGTGCCTGCAATTAGAACATTAGCATTTATGTATATGCAAGGATTAGGCATCAAAGTCGATGAACATAAAGCCTTTACCTTACTTGAACAAGTCTACCAACTGCAACCCGATGAAACCTTATGGAATTTTTTTTATAGCGTAATGTATCGACATTATGGGTTAAAAACCAAATTAGAGCATAAAGATCAAAAAACTATTAGAATTAGATATTACTCTATTATAGAAGGCAGTGATGAAGATTTTATCTATGGATCATTATATGGACTTAAGAACTTCTACAATCTAGACATGCTAAATAGTTCGCATCTGTTTATTTTAACGAAAAACCGAAGAAATACCTTCGATGTCTGGTCGGGTAAAGATACAGGCGATCTACTGAAATTAAAAGAACGTTACTTTATAAAAAAATCCATCCAAGGCTATTATAACACAATGACTTTACTAAGTTATTTTTATAAAGGAGAAGGCAATGATCTCCAAAAAGCCATGTTATGGCGCAAATATGCATTAAAAATGGGACAAGTAAATAAACCAGGATTTTGGCCTAATTACCCTCCTCTTGAAGATAATGTAACGCAATAAATAACGGGCATCGCCCGTTTTTTTATTGTTGAGTTTGAAAAACAACTAAACCATCCGTTTTAATACTTCCTGCTCAATTCGTAACATAATTACAGGATGTTGCGATTGATCTTGATCGTTTACTATTTGTTTTTTGAGCTGTTTATTGTTTGTTTTTTAATTTGTTACTACGGATTTTTGCTATACAATTAGCGAGGTTAACCATATTAAAATTCATCAAAAATAGTTATAAATGGAATGAAAATGAAAAAAATCCCTTATGCGGTATTGGGGTTTGGTATTGCCTTATTTGCGATGTCGGCTTTTGCCAAGGGCAATCATCATACCAATGGGACCCAAACTCGCTTGATGCCTAGCGCCTCGGAGCAACCCACTTGCCAACTTTCACGTGATGAAGCAAATATTCAGCGGTGCACTGAACTGGCTGAAAGTGGTGATGCCATTGCCCAAAACACCTTGGGCGAAATTTTTTACGGCGATAATTTGCTTTACCAAAAAGGGGATCACACTAAAGCACGACTATTATTTGAAAAAGCGGCCGCTCAGGGACTGGCTAAAGCACAATATAACTTAGGCTCAATGTACCGTGATGAATTAAACAACTTTCCGATTGCTTTAAGTTGGTTT
>NZ_LZHM01000107.1:0-5998 GCF_001690875.1 Gilliamella sp. wkB18 | reverse complement strand
AAAAACTCAAAGACTCACCGTCTGAGGCAACTGGCAACCGAGCCGTACCGTTTAAAGATATTTTTGGTAGTAGTTATCAAACTTACCAAGCAGAAAACAGCAAAGTACTGGAATTTCGTTTTGATGAGCATCTTGATAATTTTGAATCGGTACATGGGTTTACCCGTTTAAAAGACCAAAAATTAAAATATGTGCTACATACCAATCAATTATACCAAGGGGATAAACCGATATCCTGCGGCGTCGTGCTGGAAGACACTTTAGGCATCGCCGAAGAACTCAACTCGCAACGGGTATCGCACCTGCATGTATTTACCCCCCAAGAAGATAGCCACGCTCCCTCAAAAGCTAAATCCTTAATGCCTTTTGACCGTGACGAAACAGAAGTATACCAACGGCGGGGTGAAGCACTGTATAACCAAGTTAACCCCAAGTTAAAACGCATGTTTAAGTATTATCAAGCTGACATGTTTAAAAAGCGCACGATTTTACAGTTAATGGAGAATTATCGAACTTCAATTGAAGATGCTTATGACACTGAAATCGCTCGGCTACAAGAACACTATGAATACCTAAAAAATATTGATGCCGCTTATGACTCTGGTAATGAATTTTTACAAAAAGTCGAATATGAAATTAAAGACACCGAATCAGAAAAGGCCAAAAAAATTGAAAAAATAAACCAGCAGATTAATCATGGTGAAGTTAATAAATTTAAAGATGAATTAGAAAGCGAATTTAAAGAAATAACTCACTATTATAAAGAGTGGTCACAAGACTATTTTACTTATGTTCGTTGGTTATTTGGCGATGCAAAATTTATCTCGCCATACAGCAAAATAAAACCGACGTCTTTTAATCAAAATCATTTTTGGCAGAAAGAGTTTGATTTTTCAAACGATACAAGCTCGCTTATTCATATAAAAGAAATTATCCAAATCTTGATTGATTCAACCCATGCAGAAGTGCGTTTTGAAGAAGACGATGCCCTATGGGATGAACTACTGAGCAACCCAGCTAGTATTTTTTATATAGTAGAGCATAAAAATAACCAAGGGATTGACCTTGAAGCAATGGCATTTCTCGATTTAGACACCGATACACCGGTAAAATGGCGTGATGTTATCAGCCAATCAACTGGTTTTGCTTCTGCTTATAATGCGCATCAAGAACAAAAGATACAAACCACTAAAAGCAATAAAGAGCAAGCCCTTCTAAAAACCAAAGAGAGCTTAGAGCTAGAGATTGAAAAAAAACAACAAGAAATTAACGCCAAACAAGAAGCGTTAAACCAACATCAAAACTATGACCCACAAGCGCATTACAAGCTACAAAAAATAAGAAACCAAAAAATTAGCGAGCTTAACCGACTAAAAAAATGTTTAAATTCGATTAATGACAAACTAGCCGAAATGGCAAGCGCACCCATTGTCATAATGGATGCGGGTAAAAATCGATATCTGCATGAGTTAGGGCTTAAAAAATACACGCTTTTAAAAACCAATAAGCAACACCAGCCTATTGAGCCACGCTTAAAACTGCTTGATACGTTCTCTTATTTAAGCGATTTGGGGGGGCACCCTGTTGAGTTTACTATGCAAGTGAGACAAGATAAGATTCGACAAGTGTACGCACTATTAACCCAACTACAAGGGAGTTTTTTCCGTGAAAACAGCTTAACGGGACCTGAAATTGCCTTTTTAGAAAAATTTGATGTCACCGACCCAAAATATGACGTCGGGTCAAAAAAACCAACAACTCAAAAGTTTACCTTTACGCTCTGTTTTCCAGATGAGTTTAGTAAAGGGATAGTGGTCAGCTATCTAAAAAATAAAGAGATACTTACCCCTTATGATTTTAAAAACTTTTTAACTAGCAAAATGGCGGGTTATGTCACCTTGGTCAATCGTACAACCGTATTACAACGCAAAATTGACATGGTCAATCAACAAAAATCCCGCAACGACGAAGCGATTCACCAGTCGAATGAGAATAAACGAGAAGACAAAATCAAACAGCGTGAGATAAATCGCGAAATCGAAGCGATGAATCAAAGCGAAATGGAAAAAGCGAAAATTGAAGAAAAACTGTCAACGCATAAACAAGTAAAAATAACTCGTCAAAGTGCTAAAGCAGTTAAACTTAGCTATGGTGTCAATGCAATAATGGGCGTTATCAGCATGTTAAATATTCACGATAACCTAAAAGCGTGGGACACCGTTAAAGAAGGTGAAAGCCAAGATAAAAAAATGTACCAACTGGCGATTGACTTAGGCTCGTTAGCGTTATTAAGTGTTGATAGCGTGGCTTTATACCGTGACATCAAATTAAAAATGCAGCTAGTTAAAGCGATGCGTTCAACAGTTTCGGGCACATTAGTGCCTGAAATCGAAGCCAGACTGATGTTAAATACCTTGATTTCTAAAACCATAGCCAAAGCCTTTGCGGCTATAACTATTTTTGAAGCCTTAGGCGAGTTAAAAAGTGCCTTGGGGATGTGGAATATGGAGCATAAAAGTTATTTTAGAACTAGATTGTTTGGTTCTCTATTCTTAGGTGTTGGTGCTGTCCTATTATTATTGGGAAGTGAATTGACTATAGGGATTGGTGCCCTTTTATTAATTTCAAGTTTATACTTAATTGCTTATAGCAAAAAATACGATAATTTTACCCCTATCGATCACTGGTTAAACCGCTGTTATTTTGGGGTGCAAGAAGAGTTTGCCTATTTAGGGTATGGCGCTTATCACGAAGAGCAAGAGGCATTTGTGGGGTTTGGGCAGTCGGTAAATGACTATTTAGTTGCGGTGTCGGGCATTGACACCTTTATGATCTTTAAAAAACCAAGTTCATTTAGTGGGATGAAGCTACATCACCGCCACCTCTATTTTTATTTAACATACCCGAATAATGCAACCATCGCCCACCTGCCGTTGCAGGCCACGGTTACATTATTTGGTAAGAATGGGCAACGTGATGAGGATATGATTGAATCTCGCTTTAATATCAGTTCAACAGGGGTAAATAACCACTCAGTAGTGGCGCACTCCCCAATCCACCTAAACGAAGATAAAGCCAAAGAAACCCTAAAAATCACCGAATATGTCACCACCGATAAAAACTATTTTATCGACCATTATGAAGCAAAAACCTTTAAAACCCTCACTCAGGGCAAAGCGGTATGGCAATCTAATTTTACCGATATTGAAAAAATCGAAGTAAAAGAGCCAGCTCCTAACCAGCCAGAAAGTCACCTAACGGTAATAACCTGGGTAGCGGGCACCTTTGCTTATGATCTAATAAATAACTACCAAATCAATATCAGCCCTAATGCACAAGATGATAACGAAATCCCGCTTATCATTAATCGAAGCAGCAACCAATTTCACGATGAATAAATAAAAGGAGAATAAAATGCCATCAAAATACCGCCCGCAAATTCTTGGTTGGTTTGGGGATCTAGATAAAGGTCCTTATAGTGTACCTTTGCATGACGATCGCTTAAGTTATGCCAATAATACCTATTGTGCCTTTATTCGTCAGGATCACAATGATCAGATTTTTTATGGTTGTCTCCACTTTATTGTTACTATTTTGGGAAGTATATCAGTTGTTGGATCTTGTACATTTATTATGGATTATGATAATCCTGATCGTGGTAGTATGCTTTGTTTAATTGGAATTATTGGATTTATTACTTGTTGCCTCACTGTGTATTATGCGGTTCCTCAACTGTATCATTATCTATTCTCCCGCTATGGCAGCCCCATTATATTTAATCGTAAAACCGGTAAAGTCTATGTAAATGAAAGTTACTTTTTTAACTTTAAGTTTTTACATCACCCTTCGGTATTTTTACAACCGAAAAAACGCCGAATAAAAGAATATGATTGGAACGATTTGCACGGTGTTATTATTCATAATATGTCACGTAATGCCTTAAGTTCAACCGTGTTAATGGTCTGCCAACCGGGCACGCACCAAGTGATAGATCATATTATGTTAGATCCTATGCGAGCCGGTGCAGGAAGTACATTTGTTTGGGGATGGATCAATAGTTTTATGGTGCATTATAAATCTGCCAATATCGATGACGGTGAATATAAGTCAGATCAAGAAGCGGAATTTAAAGCCCATAGGATTGAAGGTGAAGGCTGGCCAGAATGGATGGTCGAAGCGTTTAATGCCACATCGCAAGAAGAGCTCGCCGAAATCAAACAACGGCACCATATAACGGAATAACCCAGATGATTAAGGAATAAGGAATAATTATGCCATCAAAATACCGCCCGCAAATCTTTGGTTGGTTTGGGGATCTAGATAAAGGTCCTTATAGTGTACCTTTGCATGACGATCGCTTAAGTTATGCCAATAATACCTATTGTGCCTTTATTCGTCAGGATCACAATGATCAGATTTTTTATGCTTGCCTTTACTTTGTTGCTACTATTTTGGGAAGTATATCAACTGTCGGTGCTTTTATAATGATTTTTTGCTCCAATGACTCTGAAATTGGTAACAAAATAACAATAATAAGCATCCCTAGTTTTATTGCTTGTTGTCTCGCTATGTATTATGTTATTCCCAAACTGTATTATTATCTACTCTCCCGCCGTGGCAGCCCCATTATATTTAATCGTAAAACCGGTAAAGTCTATGTTAACGAAAGTTACTTTTTTAACTTTAAGTTTTTACATCACCCTTCGGTATTTTTACAACCGAAAAAACGCCGAATAAAAGAATATGATTGGAACGATTTGCACGGTGTTATTATTCATAATATGTCACGTAATGCCTTAAGTTCAACCGTGTTAATGGTCTGCCAACCGGGCACGCACCAAGTGATAGATCATATTATGTTAGATCCTGCTCGAGCCGGTGCAGGCAGTACATTTGTTTGGGGGTGGATCAATAGTTTTATGGTGCATTATAAATCTGCCAATATCGATGACGGCGAATATAAGTCAGATCAAGAAGCGGAATTTAAAGCCCATAGGATTGAAGGGCAAGGTTGGCCCGAATGGATGGTCGAAGCGTTTAATGCCACATCGCAAGAAGAGCTCGCCGAAATCAAACAACGGCACCATATAACGGAATAACTCAGATGATTAAGGAATAATTATGCCATCAAAATACCGCCCGCAAATTTTTGGTTGGTTTGGTGATCTAGATAAAGGTCCTTATAGTGTACCTTTGCATGACGATCGCTTAAGTTATGCCAATAATACCTATTGTGCCTTTATTCGTCAGGATCACAATGATCAGATTTTTTATGCTTGTTTGTATATTATTGGTTTTATCTTTGGAACTGGCTCTACTTTGAGTTTTCTTTGGTTAATAACGGAATATGATAATCCTACAATTAAACCGTTTACTTTAATGATAATTATAGTTGGATTTATTGCAAGTTGTTTAGGTATGTATGTTCTAATTCCAGAACTCTATCTAAATTTGTTTTCCCGCCGTGGCAGCCCCATTATATTTAACCGTAAAACCGGTAAAGTCTATGTTAATGAAAGTTACTTTTTTAACTTTAAGTTTTTACGGCATCCTTCGGTATTTTTACAACCGAAAAAACGCCGAATAAAAGAGTATGATTGGGACGATTTGCACGGTGTTATTATTCATAATATGTCACGTAATGCCTTAAGTTCAACCGTGTTAATGGTCTGCCAACCGGGCACGCACCAAGTGATAGATCATATTATGTTAGATCCTGCTCGAGCCGGCGCAGGAAGTACATTTGTTTGGGGATGGATCAATAGTTTTATGGTGCATTATAAATCTGCCAATATCGATGACGGCGAATATAAGTCAGATCAAGAAGCGGAATTTAAAGCCCATAGGATTGAAGGTGAAGGCTGGCCCGAATGGATGGTCGAAGCGTTTAATGCCACATCGCAAGAAGAGCTCGCCGAAATCAAACAACGGTACCATATAACGGAATAACCCAGATGATTAAGGAATAAGGAATAATTATGCCATCAAAATACCGCCC
>NZ_LZHM01000106.1:0-1070 GCF_001690875.1 Gilliamella sp. wkB18 | reverse complement strand
TTTTAAATCAATCCTATTTTGCTAGCTTTATTTCAGCTTGTTTGATTTCTTGCTTTAATTCTTTTATCTCACATAAGAAGATTTCTATAGGAGGATAATAAGAATATATATCGTCATCCAAATCCAATAGACTATTTTTACTTAAACATAATTTATCTATCTTTTTCTTAATTAATGGGAGGCTATTTTTTGGCGCGTTCTTCTTTTTGACTAATAACGTTGTTTTTTGTTTTAACAAATCTAAATAATAAAAATAAATATGCTCTGTATTACATTCTTCGTCAGTTTCATTATTTAAACATTCCAAAAATTCACTGCTGTTATAATCGATAATATCATAAGGGTTAGGTACTACGCTGAAATGGTCAGGATAAGAGATTTGAATTTGACGACCATATATCTGTAATAAATTAAATTTTAATTTTTTTTCATCAATTTTATAATGCCTCCAGGTTTGAGGAACGATTCCATTATCTGCTGCCATTAAGGATAACGTATAAATATCACCACTTGGTGCAATATAGTAATATCGATAACCTACGAAAAGAAAATTCGTTATATTCGTAAAAGTATTAGCAAGCGTTATTTTATCTTTAATTTCATTATTTTGAATTAAAGATAAAGTCAATTTAGCACCAGAATAATCACTTTCTTCCTCCACGAGGCTAAAAGCTTCTTTGCTTAATTTTAGGGTTAAACCGTTTTTTTGATAGATCACCTTACTTTTATCAACCGAATTAAGAACATTGCTAAAATAGTTACCAAATTTATGTAATGGACAACGTTTATCAATTTCGGCTTGCTTTAAGTCATCAACTTCCCAATAATTAAGCGGAAGTGTACAATCTTTTTCTAATTTTTGCATATCTACTTTATTGAGAAATGAATTGCCTCGATATTTTTTTTCTATATTAAATTGTTGGCTGTAGCAGCAGGTACTAAAGAAAGAAAAAATAATACCGATATAAAATAAATGTTTCATAAGCTATTCCTTAATTTCTTCAATTTTAGTGAGTGAAAAGTCAGCATGAAAGTGAGAGTCATGTAATTCACCTCCGTTTACAACACCG
>NZ_LZHM01000105.1:0-5772 GCF_001690875.1 Gilliamella sp. wkB18 | reverse complement strand
CTATATTTTTAATATATAAATATTTAAATAACAATGTCTATTTTAAAAACCAATTGGTTAGTTTTTGCTATTATAATATATAAATAAAATTTTGGCGGATATCTTATTAAGTCTATATTAATAATTGAAAAAATTACCAAGAATCCAAAGCACTAAAAATAAAAAGTAAAAAAGATACTTGTATATCATCCTAATTTAGGAAAATATTCAGTTTCTAGATTAGTTATTTAATGCATTAACTATTAGTTTATTCATATTTTTCAGCAGAATAATTAAGTGTTGCTATATTAGATTTATTTTGTTCAATAAATTTTTTCTTATCGAAATTAGGTTCTGTTAAATAGTCTGTTAGAAATTTGGCATTACTTTCAATTTGTGCACCGTTTAAAATTAAGCGCGGTAAATCTATTTGGTAGATTCTTTGATTGGTTTTTTTTTGTAAATTATTTATTTTAGCATTAGTGAGCAAATATAATTTACGTTCTTTTTCGGACAGATGACTAATTGTTGGAGTGCCTGAGCCCATCATTAAATGATCTGGGAAGATATAAAATACAGTATTATTTAAGATACCTTCATCTTTTAAGTATTGAATAAAAGCTCCTAAATTATGATCTAGTGAGGCAGCAACAAAAGACATATTGTCTTTTTTAGGTGAAATAACTGATTGCATTCGTTCATCATAAAAACCATTTGGGGCATGTGTTGAAACAGTTGACACAAATAATGCAAATGGTTTATCAGTTTGACGCATTTCTGTAATTTGTTTTTTAGCTATGTCAAAGATATCTTTGTCATAAAGACCAAATGGTGCTTTTGGGTATTGATCTATATAATTTTTTTCTGAAACAACTTGTATACCCAAAATTTCTGCAATGTGTCCAACACCAGCAAAATCTGGGTTTGCCATTACATAACGTGTCTGATAACCAGCTTTTTTAAGCACATCACCTAAACTAACTAATCTTGTTTCATTTGCTTTTATTAATGGCGAAGTTGTAAATCCACCAATTAAAAAAGGCATACCTGTCATATAAGTGTACATTGATGCTGTAGTCCATGTACTTCCTCGGCTCATTGGCATGTCAGCAAAAAAGGTATAGTTCTGGCGTAATTTTTGTAAATTAGGAGTTATATCGTGAAAATCAAAGAAACCTTGTTCAAAAGATTCTAATGATAAAATGATAATGTTTTTACCTTTAGTACTAACAATTTGATCTTTATTAGGATAATCAATCATATTAAGTGATTGCAGCGCTTCATTAAATGGCTTACAAGGAGAATTGATTACCTGATAGATTTCATATAAATGGCTTAAAGGTCCATTATGATAACTAATTGAAATAAATGAAATAAATGCTAATATTAAACGAATTAATATTCGACATTTATTGCTAAAAATGTTGACTAATTTTAATAAAAGAAATATCAAGAAAGAGAATACGATAATAACTAAACTAGCTTGTAATTTGAAAATAAATAACCCTTCAATAATATCGTTGACGTTTAAATTGACATAAAATTGATAATCAATAAAACCACCACTGAAATAGATAGAGGTTAGTTCCATTACAATAAATACAGTCATTATCGTTATAATTAGTAATTGTAACTTCTTTTTTTTAAACAATGATGCGAAAACGATAGTAATAATGAAAAGAGGTATAACAACTAAGGTCGATATAGGCATAGATCTTAAGACTCAATAATTAATTTTTGTATAAGTATATCCGTAATACTATAAAAAATAAAAATCGCTAATTATTTTATTTTTACTCTGATAAAAGTTAAATTATTTTTATCCAGCTCTTGGTTGTAATATTCTAAAACAATTTTTTGAAAACATTGGACTGTTTTAAGCGTTAAATTGCACAAATGCAATAGGCTACTTAGTATAATCAAGTTATTTTTTGATAATCTATTTTAGATGAAAATTATTTATATAGAATAAAAAATATTGAAATAACGTGATGAATAAGTAAGGATAACAAAGGTAATTTTTGTGCAAATAAATTTAGCAATGAAATTAAAGGCTAATGTGATTAATAAGAAGGAGTCAACATGTTTAGTAAAAAAATGACCATTACTGATTATGATAAGGAATTATGGGATGCAATTAAAGGCGAAGAGCAGCGTCAGGAAGATCATCTTGAACTGATCGCATCAGAAAACTATACCAGTCCACGAGTAATGCAAGCTCAAGGCTCGCAACTCACCAATAAATATGCTGAAGGTTATCCTGGAAAACGTTATTACGGTGGCTGTGAATATGTTGATATTGTTGAAAAATTGGCAATTGAGCGCGCTAAGACTTTATTTGGTGCTGATTATGCTAATGTGCAACCTCATTCAGGTTCACAAGCTAATTTTGCAGTTTATATGGCACTTTTAAAAACGGGCGATACTGTATTGGGTATGAATTTATCTGAAGGCGGTCATTTGACTCATGGTTCCCCAGTTAGTTTTTCCGGAAAGCTTTATAACGTTGTTTCTTATGGCGTTGATGATACTGGACATATTGATTATCAGCAGTTAGCTAAAATTGCTAAAGAATCAAAACCAAAAATGATCATAGGTGGGTTTTCAGCCTATTCTGGAGTAATTGATTGGAAACGTATGCGCGAAATTGCTGATAATGTGGGGGCTTATTTATTTGTGGATATGGCGCATGTGGCGGGGTTAGTTGCAGCAGGTGTTTATCCAAATCCAGTTCCTTATGCTCACGTTGTTACTACTACAACTCATAAAACCTTAGGTGGTCCAAGAGGGGGCTTGATTTTAGCAAAAAATGGTAGTGAAGAGTTATACAAAAAGTTGAATTCGGCTGTTTTCCCAGGGACGCAAGGTGGTCCTTTAATGCATGTAATTGCCGCTAAAGCAGTTGCTTTAAAAGAAGCAATGGAGCCCGCTTATAAAGAATATCAACAGCAAGTAGTGAAAAATGCTAAGGTCATGGTTGAAGTGATTTTAAAACGTGGTTTTAAAGTAGTATCGGGTGAAACACACAATCATTTATTTTTAATTGATCTAGTTGATAAAAATATCACCGGCAAAGAAGCTGATGCCGCTTTGGGCTGTGCCAATATTACCGTCAATAAAAATAGTGTACCTAAAGATCCGCAAAGTCCATTTGTAACATCAGGTGTGCGTATTGGTACACCAGCTATTACTCGTCGAGGTTTTAAAGAAGCCGAATCATGCGATTTGGCCAATTGGATTTGTGATGTTTTAGATAATATTGATGATGAGCAAAACATACAAGAAGTAAAAGAGAAAGTTTTAGCTATTTGTCGACGCTTTCCTGTTTATCAGCCTTAATGGCTAGCAATTCCACCGAAGGTTGTCGGTGGAATTATTTATTGGTAGTTTGTTATGTCTAGCCATTTTTATTTGTCGGCATTTGTATCGATGTTATTTTGAGTTTGTTGTTTTAGTGGTTCGATGTAACGGTCAATATAACCTTCATGCCATAGCCAGCCTGCAGTTGTGCCAATTCCTAATAACATTGCTAATACAAAAATGATATTTAATTTTTTATGGCGTTGCTTCATTGGGTCACGCAAATTACGTTTTGCATTTGTAGGTAGTTCGGCTTTACTAGTGAGTAATCTACCTAACATTAGATTAATTTTTACTTGCCCATTAATAGCCCAACCAGATGCTTCAAGCAGTGGTCCTAACGTTCTTCGTCGTAATTTTAGCCATGCCAAAATAACAGATGGACCAGAAATAATCAGGAATAACCCAATAAACGACAAAGGGAGCTGCCACCAAGTGAGTGAAAATATTGCTTGAAAAATCGAGGCTAATGCCGTGCCAATTGCACCAACTGCTAAACCAATTGCAGCAAAAATTCCAACGCTTTTGCCAATATCAAATTTATTTACTGGGTTTTGGAGTGCTTGTTCACTTGATTTTTCAACATCGGCATCTTTACTGCTTGCCCATTTATTAATTTGTTCAGTAATACAACGTCCAATACGTTGGTAAGGTGCCAAAATTGCTTGCTGAATGCTAATTGGTTTAGTGATTATTTTAACTACATTGGCATCCCAATCATTCCCTTCATTGTCGATAAATACGCCATTTCTACCTTCTATTAACAAATCTCCTTGTCCGGCAGTCATCGCTGCGGCAATCAGTTGTTTTTGACCATGTCGTGTACATTCACAATAAAGCAAACAAAGCTCAGAATAATTTGCCATGGTTGAGTGTTTGGCTATATTGTCGACCGCAACACAAAGGTTTGCACAGCGGCCATCTATGTAAAGTTTACCAAGTTGAAATGCGGCTCGAGTTGTTGGGATGAAAAAGTCTGCAAAGGAAACAAAATTAATCAGCAAGCGATAAAGATGCTTATGAAATAGGACTAACTTTTCTAAAATCAGTACATCTGATGCTGAAATAGGGGTTTTATTATCTTGTTCAACCATTTTTTCGAATTTAGTAAGTAATTCATCATTAGCCATGCTAGTAATCAATTTGGTTGGTATATCTTCAATACTTTCTGTTGGTTGAGTTGTGACATCTAATTTTGACAATTCAGGTTTAGAACTTATTAGCGTAGTATAATTTTCAAGACTATTTTTTATATTTTGCCATTCTTGTTGTGTGAGTTTGTCTGGGGTTGATAATGTTGAAGCAACTAAGGTTTTAAATCGCCCAATTTTAGTTTTCCAAAGCGGATTAAGCCCATTAACCAGATCGAGAGCATCAGTTGTATCAATTTTAGATAGAGGTAGCTCAGCTAATGCTTCATCAGACAATAAACCATTTTCGGTTGGTACAATATATTTTTCGTCAACGTTAAGTGCTGTTTGTGCTTGTGGGGCGTATTGTGCTAATTCGACACGCAAAAAGTAGTCGTCAATTTTAGGTGTTAACATTTGCACTAATTTCCAAGTTTCTGCAGTGTTTTCCCCAAAAGGTGTTTGGAAATTGCTTATATCCTTTTGCCATTGTTGCCATATTTTTAGATTTGCAACAAAAGTTTTAGCAATATCTAAATTAATACCATCTTGTCCACTCATGTCTTTTTGTGCGCCGATAGTTTTGATCGCCGTTTTAATAAACATTTGCATGTCTGGTGATAATTCGCTTGATGCAGGAAAGATTAAATCACCATTGTAAAGTTTATTCTCATTGATTTTAATAGATTTCTGTATATCATCTTGCGTTAAATAATCCACGTTATTTTTATCCAAGCTAGCTAAAATACTTTGAGCGGTGACCGATAGTTTTTTTCCTTGCGGAGTTGATGTATTAATTTGTGATAATGGTAGTGTTTCACTTGTGTTTAAAATACTATCAAATGAAATTATTTTATCTCTAGTCCAACTAATTGCATCTAAAATATCGGGAATTCGGATGCGCCCATCTTTATCTGAATCAAGTAATGCTAGCGTTTTTTTATCAAAATCTAATCCAGTTGTTGGGCAACTGAGAGCAACCCACAATTTAGGATCTAATTCTGGCAAATTGATTATATCTTTGGCATTTTTAAATACAACTTGATCTAATCCGCCTACACGCTGAAATGTCCACATATGACTCATAGAAATCTCCTTATCTAAATATTATTAATATTTTTAAATGATCAATAAATACAGCATTCTTATCCTTCTTAAGAAAAAATAAAGAATCTTACATTAGTAAAGAATTTTATTATATCTTTGATAATTGATTTTAATTGGCTGATACAACTTTATGATAGAATAACGCTTTATTACTTTTTATCCAAATAAAAACATAAATATGTCATTAATTAACCTT
>NZ_LZHM01000104.1:0-6686 GCF_001690875.1 Gilliamella sp. wkB18 | reverse complement strand
TAATGACAAGCTGGGCAAACCCGAAGTAGCCGTAAAAGGCATTGCAGTATATGGTGCGGCAAACAATAAACAGAAATTAACCTATTTACCTAAGACAGCGACGTTTGAATTTGACGGTGAAAATAATGGGTATGCCAAAATTCGGAAAATCAACAACTGTGATGTGCCAGCGGTTTTGGTGGATAAAAATGGCGATGATGATGCCCCGCATAAGGGCTATGTCAAATTAACCTCGGTGACGTCATCGACTTTCGAGCCAGGAAAGCTAGATAAAATTGTGGTATTAAAAAAGCCGGCACCAATAAAGAAAGGCGATTTTATTGGATATATTGGTCATAATGTTAGTCAATCGGAACGTTTTGACGAGCCCAAAGAGGCTCCGTTATCGACCATGAAGCGAGCATTAGACACTAACTTACCACAGCTAGCACACGTTGAATTATTTACCTGTGATGATTTGCCGGCATTTATCAGTAAAACCCGAGTCTTAGCAGAGCAGTTACCGGAAAGTGAAAAGACCATTTTATTAGTTGAAAAAGAGGCAAGATTAATTCAGGCCGCTAAAGCTGAAGGGACGTTACCGGCAGGATTGGGGATACAGTTTATTGGCAATGCTAGTGATTATTACGT
This sequence comes from Gilliamella sp. wkB18, assembly GCF_001690875.1. Lineage (NCBI taxonomy): Bacteria > Pseudomonadati > Pseudomonadota > Gammaproteobacteria > Orbales > Orbaceae > Gilliamella > Gilliamella sp. wkB18. The sequence goes on along the minus strand of NZ_LZHM01000104.1, from coordinate 6,056 downwards.
TAAAGTTAAGCCAGAATATACATTAAAGTTATCATCCAATCTTTCAGATAATGCAAGTAATATGGTGATTACAGGGATAAATGGGGTAGTTGAAAATAAGGAGGGTGAAGTTAGCAAGCACCGTTTAACGCAGGCAGATAAAACGGAGTTGATTAACCGTTATCAAGTGAATTATCCGGAATTAACCCTAGCTGATATTCCTGATGAAGTTGAATTAGTGAGTGGTATATCGTCATCGAATGAGAATAATGGCACGGAATTAACCATCCGTTTTGTGGTAGAAAACAGACATTACTGGATAGCCACGAAAGAGGTTTTTCACCTACAAGGAAAAAATGGGCAACTAAATAGCTCGATAAATTATTGGAATCACTTTCCACTATCATTAACTAATTTACCGGCAGCGACAGAGCACAACACGGTGTATTACCCGCGTACTGTTTCACTAAATGAGCAATCGAGTAATACAAGTTTTACAGCAGTTGATGATGCCGCTCCTGATTCGGTGTGGCGATATATACAGGCGGGGAATAAACAAGGGATGCCAATACAAGGTTGGGTAAACACTAAAAGTGGCGCACAGCAACACATAAAACGAGTTAGCCCATGGCACTGGTCAGGTTTTAAAACGATAGAAGAGAAGGCAACGGTAGGCGAATTATCTGATAAAATCAGCAAAAATAACGTTGCCACCTTAGATTTAGCCGATTACACGCCGACGATGCGAGAATTACAGCAAATCTTAACCGGCACACTAATATATTCAACCCAACGAAAAAAAGCCCTACCGCCACCGACTTTTACGGATAGGGATTTAAAGGAAGGGTTACGCAGAAGTTGGACAGCGGAGCAGATAGGGCATTTACTGGTGAAATATGAAAGTGAATGGTATGCTGATGAAGCATTAAGCAAATGGAACGAAGTTGATGAGCTATTTGAAGAAGAAAAGCAACAACAAAAAGCGCTTATTGAAGCGGGATTAGATAAACTTGGCATCACCGAGCCTTATCAGCGAGACTTTGCCATGAAAAAAGTGGACGAAGCGCATAAACATGTCAAATCAAACTGGCAACTAGAAAAAGAAGAGCGCATTAAACCGTCACTGTGGTGGAAAAAAGTGGCAGAGGCACAAGCCCAAAATCAAACAACTAGCACAGAACAAAGTGAAGCTAATACGCCTAAACTGTCCAATCTATCCGCAGACGGCAAGGCATGGTTTATTCATCCTGTGGCGATGGTGGATTATTTTTCAGGCGCAGGCATAGCTACTTATCATATTTATCATGATGGAAAAATTGAAAAACATATACCACAAGAAATACTCGAAGGTTATGAGCAGAAATATAAATATATTTATCATGATAAAGATGATAATGAACATGAAATATGTATTTGTGAATGGCATACAATAAATAAGAAACTATGTCGAAATGCAACAACAACTGAAATTAAGGCTTTCACATATCCAAACTATGGTTCAATTCGTGATGCAAAAAAACTAGTTGAAGAAGAAGAAATTTATGCAAGAGCCATATATATGAACGGAGATATTCATGAATGGATAAGAGTCAAAGGAAGTATAAGTATTTATCAACGACTTACCATGACTAATGGAAATATTGCTGAATATGGTTATCATAGTAAAAAACGCGGTTATATTTGGCGAGTATATGAAGCGCAATCAGAAAAAACTAAGTTAATTAGAATGCCTAATCATTTAAATTATGTTAATGGGAATACGTTAATTTTATATCAATTAGTTGATACTTATCGTAGATATACTAATCCAGATCTTATGGCTGGATTTATAGGTGCATTGGCAGAAATTAAAACCAACGTTAAAGTAACTGGTAGCGCATACAAACAAGGTTCTTGCTTCCCAAGTGCATTGCACATAAATGGTGAGAGTATAGATACTCATTATTTTAGTCAAAGTACTGATTCCAAGAAAAGAGAAAAAGATAAACAATTTATCAATTCATTATATAAATTTCATTTTAAAATATTTCGAGTAGGATCATCATTTAAAGAAATATTTAAAGGAATACATGGGTGTATCGATGGGGGGGAATTACACGATACACATTTACATATAGAGCAATTTGAAAATGAATCAATAACCAACATACCTTAAATTATATAGGATATATGCTATGTTATTAAAAAAAATTTGTATTTTTATAATAATATATACTTCTCTTTCGATAGCCTATTGTTATGAAAGAAAAATTGGAAAAACTTGGTATTTTTATAAAATTTCAAAAAGCACGGCTTATGGTGAGACAGCAGAAACTAGAGATAATTTATTGCAAAAAAGAGAAGATTTGATTGAAAAATTTGCTAATACCTTTATTAAATTTTCTGACAAAACATTAGCAATTAATGATGAATGCTTAATTGAATATTCTATCAAATCTACTACACCTGAAGTTTATTGGAAATCTGATGAAAAAAACAATTTATACAAAAAACTGTTTACTAAAGAAAAATCGCCTTTAAATCAAGAAATAAATATTATTACTTATTTGCATTCTAAGCAATCCTGCTCGGAAGGCTTAAATAATTTTATAAAAAATGGCAATGACTTGGTCGCTATAACAGAAGAAGGATATTTGATATTTTTCACAGATCAAAATAAAGAAAAACAATTGTCCAGCGAATATAGAGGTAAGCATGAACCTATAAATTTATTAGGACATCCAATGATTAAAGATAAAAATATTATTGATAAAATTAATGATAAATGTAATTTTTTTGCAAATGAGGATAAATCATTAAAATATGGAGAATGTAAAACAGAACAATTATCAAGTTATTATGCAAGAATTTTAAAAAAAATTAAAAATGGTAGAACGAAAATTTATCAGAACAAACAATATGAATTTTATTTAGTATTTAAAGAAGAAAAGTATCCGATTAATTATGAATTAATCATTGAAAAAGATAATCACATAGTAGATAGTTTAGTATTATATACAGTTTATTCAAATGAATCTGAAGTAATTAAAAAATATTATTATATTGATGAAAAATTAGAAAACATATGGTTATTAAATATAAGTAGTAATGAGAATTCAATGTTAACAGAAAAAGGAACTTACTATGAAGTAAAACAAGTAGATGATTGGAATCATTATCAAATTGATAAAAATAGGCATTTTAAATTACTTGAATCGCTAAGTTGTAATTATAAATATGAAAGCCCGAATAGCGATTCTCCAACAAGTTGGGTTTGTCATTGAGGGGAGAGGTCCAATCAACTCAAAAAAACAAACGCCAATACCTCAATCCTTTCCAATCTATCCGCAGACGGCAAGGCATGGTTTATTCATCCGGTGGCGATGATAGATTACTTCCCTAAAAGCGAGATTCTTTTTCAGAAAGGGGATAAGCATGAGATTATTCGGGAAATTAATATCCGCCTTGCAGGTTTTGGTGGCAATGTACCAACCGATGAATTTACTGAAAGAACAGAAAAGATGATAAAACAGTTTCAACGTGATTATATGCAAGTTGAGGAAACGGGCGTTGTGGATATAAAAGTTATACAAGCAATTGATAGATTTCAAGAAGAATATCCAATAGAAACATATTTTGCTCAAGCTAAATGTAAGTGTTCTACATTGAAATTAGTGAAAGGCGATAAAGCATGTGGAGGTTTTGGTAACGGTAAATTTGAACAACAAAAACAAAATGCAAATACTATTGAAATGTATAGGAAATATGAATACCCAGGGTTACACAGAACTTTATTTTGGGTCTTAAGAGCTTGGAAATTTTATTTATACCATTTGGATCAACGGAATATGAAAATTGAATTAGTTAAATCTGGATATCGCTGTTGGTCAGATAATAATGCTCATAATTTTAGACAAAGTACTAATCATATGGGTAAAGCATTAGATATTCATATGATTTATAACAATACCAAAATTTCATTAGAAAATTTGTGTGATGATGCTAGAGAGGTAATGATCAGTTATTGTAATGCGCATTATAGATGGAATGTTGGAAATGTTATTTCTTTAGAGGTGGGAATGCGTGAAAAAACACCAAAAGATACCGCAATCGCTGCAACATGGATTCATTTTGATGTAAGAAGTTTTGAATTAAAATATTTGGAAGATAAATATTTTGTTAAAAGCGCTGAACAAGTTAATGGGTTATCAATGCAATCATTAATAATTAATAAAGGTTAAAAACGTATGAAGACAATCAAATTAACTTTTATTTTATTTTTATTAGTCTTAAGTTTAATTGTATCATCAGCTACAGCTGATGAAAAAAAAATGCTGGATAATTGGGGAATTATTTATGGTATTAGTGATACATTGATAAATGAAACAACGGTTGATTTTGATATAAAATTGCTTGGTAATAAATTTTATTTTAATAATCAGTCGTTTTTGATTACACGTAATACTATGCCTGCAAAAGATTTTTTTATAAATAATAATATTGAACAAACATATTTTGATTTAAAAGAACAGCAAGAATTACTAGCGTATAATTATAATATTAAATTAAATGATAGCATTACTTATCTTCAATTTGATAAAACCATTGATAATAGTCTATTAAAACAATATGTAACACAAAATAGGCAAGTAATATTATTGGACGATATACTACTTCTATTTGGAAAAAATGGTGAACCAGTATTTTATTCAAAACCTTATTTTGAAAAGGCATTTATTAAAGATGTACCTCAATTACCCATAATTGCGGTGCCATTTAATGCAGATGATGCTTTTATATTATATCGAGATGAAGTATTAAAAAAGTTATCCATTCATTACAAAAATTTTTTGGATCTTCCATGGTCTGCAACAGATATATACGGAGCAAAATTTTCTCCCATTTCATCCATTATAAATCCAATATTTATTGATGTATTCTGGGACAGTGGTGAAGCAGATTCATTTTTATATCTGTTTTCAAGTGATTATAAAGTTCTAGATAAACTATTAATTTTTAGCTACATAACCACAACTCGTGGAGGTCCTGGCGGTGATGGGCAAGCTGTTGGTTATCGTTACTTTACCATTGACAAAAACTATTTTATCGAACGTCGCCAACGCTTTGAAGATGAAACAATGGAGATTCAACATTTTCAGGTCACCAATAAAGGAAAGTTTCAAGAACTGCCTACTACCTCTAATTGTTACCGCGAATTTGCCATTAAAGATAAAAGTCAACACTCAGCACAAAGTCTTCTCTTAACCAGTAATCAAGCAAATAACTATTTACGTTTTGATGGCGGAAGATTAGATGAGCTTGATGATGTCACATTAACCTTCAATCCCAATGAAAAAACACTTTGTGTGAACTATCAACAGGCTTATTCAGTCACCTTTGGTAAGGCCAATTCAAAACAATTTTTTGATAATGAGGCATTATATCAACAGCAAGTAGAAAATTTTAAAAAATATCACATTGATATCAGTAACGAATTGGAATATGTCACATTTGAAAATATTGATGAACAACCTATAGCTAAATTTTTATTAAATGGCAATCAAGCTATTTATATGAACAATACATTATTTATTGTAGGTAAAGATTATTTTGTGGCTTACAGACAACCAACAAAAGAGGAGTTAGTTTATACTCAGTAGCACAAAGGTATTAATAATTTACCATGAAACGAGCTTTAGCAGATGGATTACTGGAACGTGAAAAGACAATCATTTTAGTTGAAAAAGAGACCCATGTAGCCCATGGCACTGGTCAGGTTTTAAAACGATAGAAGAGAAGGCAACGGTAGGCGAATTATCTGATAAAATCAGCAAAAATAACGTTGCCACCTTAGATTTAGCCGATTACACGCCGGCGATGCGAGAATTACAGCAAATCTTAACCGGCACACTAATATATTCAACCCAACGAAAAAAAGACCTACCGCCACCGACTTTTACGGATAGGGATTTAAAGGAAGGATTACGCAGAAGTTGGACAGCGGAGCAGATAGGGCATTTACTGGTGAAATATGAAAGTGAATGGTATGCAGATGAAGGGTTAAGCAAATGGAACGAAGTTGATGAGCTATTTGAAGA
>NZ_LZHM01000103.1:0-5221 GCF_001690875.1 Gilliamella sp. wkB18 | reverse complement strand
AAGCTGTTAGCTCTTTAAAAAGAAGAAACAGACAATCTGTGTGGGCACTTGCGAGACGAAAGATTAAAAGTCTACGGACTAAAAAGATTAAGAAGTCTTGATAAGTGACACTGAAGATTCATTTGAATATGTCAGAGACAGTTATTGAGCATCAAACTTTAAATTGAAGAGTTTGATCATGGCTCAGATTGAACGCTGGCGGCAGGCTTAACACATGCAAGTCGAACGGTAACATGAGTGCTTGCACTTGATGACGAGTGGCGGACGGGTGAGTAATGTATGGGGATCTGCCAGATGGAGGGGGACAACAGTTGGAAACGACTGCTAATACCGCATAAAGTTGAGAGACCAAAGTACGGTTCCGCGAGGACGTGCGCCATTTGATGAACCCATATGGGATTAGCTAGTTGGTGGGGTAAAGGCTTACCAAGGCGACGATCTCTAGCTGGTCTGAGAGGATGACCAGCCACACTGGAACTGAGACACGGTCCAGACTCCTACGGGAGGCAGCAGTGGGGAATATTGCACAATGGGGGGAACCCTGATGCAGCCATGCCGCGTGTATGAAGAAGGCCTTCGGGTTGTAAAGTACTTTCGGTAGTGAGGAAGTTTTGGGTATGAAAAGTGCCTAGAATTGACGTTAGTTACAGAAGAAGCACCGGCTAACTCCGTGCCAGCAGCCGCGGTAATACGGAGGGTGCGAGCGTTAATCGGAATGACTGGGCGTAAAGGGCATGTAGGCGGATAATTAAGTTAGGTGTGAAATCCCTGGGCTCAACCTAGGAATTGCATTTAAAACTGGTTATCTGGAGTATTGTAGAGGAAGGTAGAATTCCACGTGTAGCGGTGAAATGCGTAGAGATGTGGAGGAATACCGGTGGCGAAGGCGGCCTTCTGGACAGATACTGACGCTGAGATGCGAAAGCGTGGGGAGCAAACAGGATTAGATACCCTGGTAGTCCACGCTGTAAACGATGTCGATTTGGAGTTTGTTGCCTAGAGTGATGGGCTCCGAAGCTAACGCGATAAATCGACCGCCTGGGGAGTACGGCCGCAAGGTTAAAACTCAAATGAATTGACGGGGGCCCGCACAAGCGGTGGAGCATGTGGTTTAATTCGATGCAACGCGAAGAACCTTACCTGGTCTTGACATCCACAGAATCTTGTAGAGATATGAGAGTGCCTTCGGGAACTGTGAGACAGGTGCTGCATGGCTGTCGTCAGCTCGTGTTGTGAAATGTTGGGTTAAGTCCCGCAACGAGCGCAACCCTTATCCTTTGTTGCCATCGATTAGGTCGGGAACTCAAAGGAGACTGCCGTTGATAAAGCGGAGGAAGGTGGGGACGACGTCAAGTCATCATGGCCCTTACGACCAGGGCTACACACGTGCTACAATGGCGTATACAAAGGGAGGCGACCTCGCGAGAGCAAGCGGACCTCATAAAGTACGTCTAAGTCCGGATTGGAGTCTGCAACTCGACTCCATGAAGTCGGAATCGCTAGTAATCGTGAATCAGAATGTCACGGTGAATACGTTCCCGGGCCTTGTACACACCGCCCGTCACACCATGGGAGTGGGTTGCACCAGAAGTAGATAGCTTAACCTTAGGGAGGGCGTTTACCACGGTGTGATTCATGACTGGGGTGAAGTCGTAACAAGGTAACCGTAGGGGAACCTGCGGTTGGATCACCTCCTTACGAAGAGCTCGTAAGTGTTCACACAGATTGTTTGTTTAGAAAGAGAAATAATTAAGTCCCCTTCGTCTAGAGGCCTAGGACATCGCCCTTTCACGGCGGTAACAGGGGTTCGAATCCCCTAGGGGACGCCATAAAATGTGATGAAATTATTTTTCTAAAAATTATTTTTGTGTTTACTTAATTTAGTTATTAAGTGAATAGAAAGATAAAGCTCTTTAACAATAAGGAACAAGCTGAAAGAAACGAGTTCTCGTTTTGCTGGAGGAATCGATATGTAAATATAGGTGACTGAAAGCGAAAAGAGAAGAAAGCGTAATTAACCAAGACAACTGTGAGTTGTAAGGTTAAGAAATTAAGCGTACACGGTGGATGCCTAGGCAATCAGAGGCGAAGAAGGACGTGTTAATCTGCGAAAAGCGACGGTGAGCTGATAAAAAGCGTTATAGCCGTTGATGTCCGAATGGGGAAACCCAATGTAGGTAACTACATTATTGTCTGATGAATCCATAGTCAGATGAGGCGAACCGGGAGAACTGAAACATCTAAGTACCCCGAGGAAAAGAAATCAACCGAGATTCCCTGAGTAGCGGCGAGCGAAAGGGGAGGAGCCCAAGCGGGTAGCATAGTATATTAGTGGAAGCGTTCAGGAAAGTCGCACTATAGAGGGTGAAAGTCCCGTACACGAAAGTATATTATGTGGAAGCTTATAGAGTAGGGCGGGACACGTGATATCCTGTCTGAAGAAGGGGGGACCATCCTCCAAGGCTAAATACTCCTGATTGACCGATAGTGAACCAGTACCGTGAGGGAAAGGCGAAAAGAACCCCGGGAGGGGAGTGAAATAGACCCTGAAACCGTGTACGTACAATCAGTGGGAGCATGTATCATTAGATATGTGTGACTGCGTACCTTTTGTATAATGGGTCAGCGACTTATATTCTGTAGCAAGGTTAACCGAATAGGGGAGCCGAAGGGAAACCGAGTATTAACTGTGCGTTAAGTTGCAGGGTATAGACCCGAAACCCGGTGATCTAGCCATGGGCAGGTTGAAGGTTGGTTAACACTAACTGGAGGACCGAACCGACTAATGTTGAAAAATTAGCGGATGACCTGTGGCTGGGGGTGAAAGGCCAATCAAACCGGGAGATAGCTGGTTCTCCCCGAAAGCTATTTAGGTAGCGCCTCATGAGTAACTGTTGGGGGTAGAGCACTGTTTCGGCTAGGGGGCCATCCCGGCTTACCAACCCGATGCAAACTCCGAATACTGACAAGTTTAATCATGGGAGACACACGGCGGGTGCTAACGTTCGTCGTGAAGAGGGAAACAACCCAGACCGCCAGCTAAGGTCCCAAAGTCATAGTTAAGTGGGAAACGAAGTGGGAAGGCTTAGACAGCTAGGATGTTGGCTTAGAAGCAGCCATCATTTAAAGAAAGCGTAATAGCTCACTAGTCGAGTCGGCCTGCGCGGAAGATGTAACGGGGCTAAAACTATGCACCGAAGCTGCGGCAGTGCACGTAAGTGCATTGGGTAGGGGAGCGTTCTGTAAGCCGTAGAAGGTATGTTGTGAGGCATGCTGGAGGTATCAGAAGTGCGAATGCTGACATAAGTAACGATAAAGCGGGTGAAAAGCCCGCTCGCCGGAAGACCAAGGGTTCCTGTCCAACGTTAATCGGGGCAGGGTGAGTCGACCCCTAAGGAGAGGCCGAAGGGCGTATCTGATGGGAAACGGGTTAATATTCCCGTACTGGCTATAACTGCGATGGGGGGACGAAGAAGGCTAGGTTATCCACCTGTTGGATGGTGGTTTAAGCGTGTAGGGGTGTGATTAGGCAAATCCGGTCACTGAGACCCTGAGGCGTGATGACGAGCTACTAAGGTAGTGAAGTAATTGATGCCAAGCTTCCAGGAAAATCCTCTAAGCTTCAGGTTATAGTTAATCGTACCCGAAACCGACACAGGTGGTCAGGTAGAGAATACTCAGGCGCTTGAGAGAACTCGGGTGAAGGAACTAGGCAAAATGGTGCCGTAACTTCGGGAGAAGGCACGCTGATGGTAATTGAACTCCCACGCGGATGTAGGTGAAATCAGTCGAAGATACCAGCTGGCTGCAACTGTTTAATAAAAACACAGCACTGTGCAAACACGAAAGTGGACGTATACGGTGTGACGCCTGCCCGGTGCTGGAAGGTTAATTGATGGGGTTATGCGAATGCAGAAGCTCCTGATCGAAGCCCCAGTAAACGGCGGCCGTAACTATAACGGTCCTAAGGTAGCGAAATTCCTTGTCGGGTAAGTTCCGACCTGCACGAATGGCGTAATGATGGCCAGGCTGTCTCCACCCGAGACTCAGTGAAATTGAATTTGCCGTGAAGATGCGGTGTACCCGTGGCAAGACGGAAAGACCCCGTGAACCTTTACTATAGCTTGACAGTGAACATTGAGCCTTAATGTGTAGGATAGGTGGGAGGCAAAGAAGCATGCACGCCAGTGTGTGTGGAGTCGACCTTGAAATACCACCCTTTAATGTTTGATGTTCTAACCTATACTTCTGAATCGAGGTAAGGGACACTGTCTGGTGGGTAGTTTGACTGGGGCGGTCTCCTCCCAAAGAGTAACGGAGGAGCACGAAGGTTAGCTAATCCTGGTCGGACATCAGGAGGTTAGTGCAATGGCAAAAGCTAGCTTGACTGCGAGAGTGACGGCTCGAGCAGGTACGAAAGTAGGTCATAGTGATCCGGTGGTTCTGAATGGAAGGGCCATCGCTCAACGGATAAAAGGTACTCCGGGGATAACAGGCTGATACCGCCCAAGAGTTCATATCGACGGCGGTGTTTGGCACCTCGATGTCGGCTCATCACATCCTGGGGCTGAAGTAGGTCCCAAGGGTACGGCTGTTCGCCGTTTAAAGTGGTACGCGAGCTGGGTTTAGAACGTCGTGAGACAGTTCGGTCCCTATCTGCCATGGGCGTAGGAAAATTGAGAGGGTTTGCTTCTAGTACGAGAGGACCGAAGTGAACGCACCGCTGGTGTTCGGGTTGTGATGCCAATTGCATTGCCCGGTAGCTACGTGCGGAATAGATAAGTGCTGAAAGCATCTAAGCACGAAACTAGCCTTAAGATGAGTTTTCCCTGAAGAGATTCAGTAAGGTTCGTTTGAGACTAAGACGTAGATAGGTCAGGTGTGTAAGTGTAGTGATACATTGAGCTAACTGATACTAATGAACCGAGAGTCTTAACCTTACAACTCGGAGTTGTTTTGTGATTACGTGAAGAGAAGCGTTTGATGACTAAGTCATCGAAATTGGATTAAATGTTGATTGAGTGGTTTGTTCCGAATTGAGAGATTGGTGTTATTATGAGATAATGAGCACTGATTGTAGAAGAGAAAAGAATATGTCTGGCGGTAATAGCGCGGTGGTCCCACCTGACCCCATGCCGAACTCAGAAGTGAAACGCCGTAGTGCCGATGGTAGTGTGGGTATTACCCATGTGAGAGTAGGGTGCCGCCAGACTTTTTAAAT
>NZ_LZHM01000102.1:0-12320 GCF_001690875.1 Gilliamella sp. wkB18 | reverse complement strand
TATATCAACATATTGAAATACAATTATATTCAATATAAATAATATTATCCGTAGTGACAACATTAAAATAAAAACCATAAAAAGATTGGCTAAAATGTTTTCATTCTGCTATTCCTTAATTAACGCTTATCAACATACTTTTTTCTTGCATCATACTGTGCTTAAGTAATGTCCCTAATATTTAATAATTGTTTTAATTTTATTAACTTACTATATATCATCGCTATCGACCTTTTAAAAATCAGAAACGCTTTTCTTATAAGCATTTTTAGTGTGTTTTTTCGGCTTCACTAGCAAACAGATAAACTACAATACAAAAATCAGACAAGATTAAACCTAACTTAATAAATTCATCTATTAAATGTATTTTAACATTTTCAGAGGGTTGGCTTAATTTTGAATTTATTCACAAGTAACTGTACTACACTTGAGCAAGTATACTTATTATTTCTTAAATAATAGGATTTAAAAAATTGCCAATGCTATTGAAAATAATTTTATAGGCTTTACCAACATTTATCATAATTTTTTCTGATCAGTTTAAACAAAAGGATAGATAATAAATGAGATTCATGTTTTTTTCATAAATCTCTTCAAGTTGTGGTAAATTTTAGATTACTAAATATACAGCAAATTTATTAAAAATTTTTAATGGGCTGTGAAAGAAAAGTTAGAAAAATAAAATAATAATCCCAATAATTTTATTTATACTTATTGGAGTAACAAAAATTTACATCTTTGTTGTTTTTTTAGCAGTAAATTTTCTTAGTATTCTATTTAATTTTGTACGCTTAAACCTTAGCATTCTCTTATCTGTTTTAGTTGATATAAGAGATTTTACTTCTGGAGGCAAACTAACTATTTCACGTAGATAATTAACCGCATTGATATCTAATTCCATCCATGTCCCACGTGATAACTCTTTAGGTAACTTGATATTACCATAACGGGTACGTAATAACCGACTAACTTGTACCTCAATAGCTTCCCACATTCTGCGAACTTCACGATTACGCCCTTCAGTAATAACTACGTTAAACCATTGGTTTAGTCCATCTCCACCTTGCGGTTTAATCGATTTAAACGATGCTGGTCCATCTTCTAATTGCACACCTTTGCGTAGCTGATTAATTTGTTGATCAGTAACATTACCAAATACTCGCACTGCATATTCACGTTCTATCTCATGGCGAGGATGCATTAAGCGATTAGCGAGTTCACCATCGGTGGTAAATAACAATAGTCCAGAGGTATTAATATCTAAACGTCCAATATTTATCCAACGGGCATTTTTTAAGCGTGGTAACCGTTCAAATACTGTTGCGCGCCCTTGAGGATCGTTGCGCGAACAAATTTCACCTTCCGGTTTATAATAGGCTAAAACTCGACAAACTTCTTTCTGTTTACTTCTTAATTGGACCAAATGACCATTAATCCGAATTCTTGGGTTGGCATTTATATCAACCCTGTCCCCTAACGTTGCAATCTTACCATCAACGCTGATTTTTCCTGCAGCAATCATCGCTTCAATTTCACGACGTGAGCCATTACCTAAATTAGCTAAAACTTTTTGCAACTTTTCAGTATTGTCAGTTACTTTTTTCATTTTTTCCTCGTTACCTTCACAGGTATCAAATTAATCACTATCTATTTTGCGTAAAAAACTAAGACTGGCTTAGGTTTAATTCATATTTTGGATATCTTAATGCAACTGCCAGCAACTATTTAAAAGGTTTTATATCACCACTACCATAACGAATCACATCAGGATAATCATTGGTTAAATCAATAACCGTTGTAGGTTGTTGACTGATATAACCACCATGAACAATTGCATCAAGCTGTTGCCCTATTTTATATTCAATTTCATCAGGATCAGACTGCGCTTCATATTCATTTGGTAAAATCAGTGTTGTTGTCATTAAAGGTTCACCTAATAATTCTAGTAGAGCTAAATCAATTTTATTATTAGGAATACGTAAACCAATGGTTTTTCTTTTTTCATTTATTAAACGACGTGGAACTTCTTTACTTGCTTGCAAAATAAAAACGTATTTACCTGGAGTATTATTTTTCAATAGACGGAAAATAATATTATCCACATAAGCATAAGAAGATAATTCTGATAAATCACGACACATAAAAGTAAAATTATGACACCTATCGAGCTGACGTATTTTACAAATACGATCAACACCATTTTTATTGTCCATTAAACACCCAAGTGAATAACCAGAATCAGTTGGAAAAGCAACAACGCCACTATCTTTTAAGATCTTAACAACTTGCTCCAATAATCGACTTTGTGGATTATCAGGATGTATATAAAAAATTTGGCTCATAATACTCTTCTATATCAATATTTGATTTAAAACACTTTTACAATGTAAAATTTCCACCAAATACATTTTAATGGCACACTAACTTAAAGCAATTTTATTCCATATTAATTTAGCATCCAATTATGCCAAATGGGTATCACACTATCAGGTAAAGGCTTTGTTTTTCCCAAATCTAAATAATTAACAAGGTCATGAAAATCGGATCCTTGTGAAGCAAGCAATCCAAATTCATTTGCTAACTTTGCTAATCTTTGCAAATCATCTTGCATTTGCCTGCTTTGTGAGACTTCAATCGCATCTCCTCCCTCAGATTTAAACTCACTAATTAATAATTTTAATTTCGTCGCCGTTAAATCATAACGTGTTGGGTGTGCTAATACTGCTTGACCTCCTGCTGAATGTATAGCATTAATAGCATCTGCAATACTACACCAATTAGGCGGAACATAAGCATATCCACTTTTACCTAAATATTTTTTAAATGCTCGCTTCACATCTTTAACAAACCCGCCAACAACTAAAAATCGGGCAAAATGAGCTCGAGAAACAATATCACCTTTAGCAAACTGCTTAGCTTGTTCATAAGCATTATCAATATTTAATTTAGCTAATTTTGCACTAATTGTTTGCGCGCGTTGAATTCGAGCTTGTTCTTGGGATAGTAAAAGATCTAATAATTGAGCATGATCAATATTAATATTCAACCCGACAATGTGAATCTCATTATTTTTCCAATTAGTTGATATTTCAACACCACAAATTAGCTTAATTGGTAAATTCTCATGTTCAATAGTTTTTTTCGCTTCAGCCAATCCTTTAACAGTGTCATGGTCTGTAATAGCCAAAACATTAATTTGGTTTTCCACTGCTCTTTTAACCAGGGCGCTTGGTGTTAGAACACCATCTGATGCTGTAGTATGAGAATGTAAATCAACGATCACTTTTTTCTCGAAAATTATTTTGAAACGTGTAATATACCACACAATTTGTACGACCACTAAAAGGTATATTATGAAAGATCAAATTCTCCTTACCCAACAAGATACTCAATCGATTATCGAAGAACTTTTAGAAGATGGCAGTGATCCCCATGCACTTTATTTAATTGAGCATCATATTTCATCCGAGAACTTTGATAAGCTTGAAAAAGTTGCCATCGAAGCCTATAAATTGGGTTATGAAGCAACCGATCCAGATGAAGATGTAGATGATTTTGGTAATCTTGTTATTGGTTTTGACATTATCGCCGAAACCCCTCTTAATGCAGAATTAATTAATGCTCAGATAGCTCAAATTATAACATTAACCCAAAAATTTGGTGTAAATTATGATGGATGGGGTACTTACTTCGAAGACGGCAGTGATGATATGCTTGATGAAAGTGATGTCGAAAACGAAACACTGCATTAATTTTATAATAAATTTTAAAAATATTTACCATTTTATTCCGTTAACAGATAAAAATGGTAAATGCCATTACTAATACTTTATAATTATTTTAATTATTTTACTTGTTCAACTCGACTTATTTTTTTATGATCAGCAAAAGTACTTCGTACAAATACTACATCCCCTTTTGAGATTGCAACCGGATCAGTATAGTGATGCCAATTTTTACCATTATCGACGGAATATTCAATAATTAAACTAGGAAATATAATATTGGCAATAAGTTTATTGTTTTCAATTTTAGCTCCAGGAATAGGTAATCGATAATCAACCCCAGCTAAATCTAATTTCGCTAATTCACGTTGTCCAACCAAATTAGCAAACCGTGTCCAATCTTTTAATAACAATTTCTGATTTACATAATGTGTTTCACCTTGTTTATATTCACGATCTTTAAAGTAAGGTTTTTCCCAATCAGCTTGATGCCATGCTCTTTCTGCTACTGCCAATAATCTTGGGTACATCATGTATTCCATTTGAACATCGGTACGAACAATTTCGCTCCATAATTGAGCCGACAAACCATAACTGTCAAACCAATTCATGGTACCTTTGGCACTAAATGCATTCCCGTCGCGATCAGTTGAAGTTTCAGCATTCTGCGGTAAATTATTAGGCGCAAAACTAAAAATTTTACGTTCATCATTAAATCGAGCTCCCCAATAATAACCACTCTCTTTAGGATTTACTTCATATGGAAAATCGAGATATACATAATCTGGATTAGAGATAACCATTTGATAACCTTTATTGATCCATTCGCTTGCTGAGTCATAACCGCCCCAATAGAGTGCATCCCAAAAGTTAACGGTAACTTTATCAACGGCAAACGCCTTAGCATTTTTTGCATATTTCACGCCGTCTTGCCATGCTTGCATATGATTAATACCGTGATTTTTGATAATTTTACTCACTTCAATTGCAAAATAACTTGGTAGATGCTCAATATCTTTAATCGCTCCTTTTTTAATCAAGGTTTGGCATGCTTGTGATTTAGCCCAAGGGTGATCCTCAATGCTCTGATCAATCAATCCTTTACCATCTACTTTAGGTGATACATTAATATCTTGATATCCGGCCCCCAAACGAATATTTTTGGCTTCATCACCACCAAAATGCCAAACTGAAATAGGCTGACCTGCTTCATTATGCATTTTCGCAATTTCAGTAATCACTTTATCGACAAAGCGTTTAGACGAATCCAAACATGGATTAAGATAACTTTTGCGATCATAAAATTGAACGGTTGTGGTGTTAGATTTGTCGGTTGGATCAACTAAACGAAACTCGTTCGCTTGCTGTTCTTTGCCCTCTGACATTAATCGGCTGTACCGCGCTTCCATAGAAACAATTGCCGCTCTGGCATGGGCAGGCATATCAATTTCTGGTATCACCTCAATAAAACGAGCTTTAGCATATTTAACAATCTCAATATAATCTTCTCGACTAAAATAGCCACTTCCTGAATTATCATTATTAGGACCTGAACCTAATTGTGGTAATAGACATTTTTGTTCACTTAGGTCATGGCATCGTTGGCTACCTACATCTGTCAATTCTGGTAAGCCAGGAATTTCTATTCGCCAGCCTTCATCATCACTTAAATGAAAATGGAATTTATTCAATTTGTATGTAGCCATTTGATCAAGCAAGCGTAGAATCACATCTTTACTTTTAAAGTTACGCCCGGCATCAAGCATAATACCCCGATATTCGAAACGTGGTGAATCTTCAACATTAATACTAGCTATAGTTGGTTTATTGTTTACTGGAATCAATGAAAGAATTGATTGTACCGCATAAAAAATGCCACTTTCATCAACAGCTGTAATGGTCGCTTTTTTGTCTATAATATTAAGTTGATAAGCTCCAGGTAAAGCATTTTTAAACTTTGAAGAATCAATATTGGCTTCAATTTTAAACCCCTGAAGGGTTAATGGTATACCTAGCCGTTTAAATTGTTGACTTAATACTGAAAAGCTTGCTCGATTAAGCCCTTGCAATTGTAGATTAACACCTTTTTTGTCGAGTGTAATATCCGATTTACCCACAGTCAATTTAGTTGGTGTTGGAAGGATTTGCCCCCGCAAAGCTTCCGCATTAAGCATTTTCACATCTGTATTGCGCTCAAACCTTGTTATTGGCGTCATTAAAATATTATGATCATTTGGTGTACGCTTCCAATTGTCACCAATTGGTGACACAAAATTAGCTAACATTTCGGTATCAGTATTCTTTATGACTTTCGGTTTAGCATCCGTTGATGTTACATACCAACGAGGAATAACATCAGTTTCACTTAATTGCCAATATTCACCAACAATTGGAATATCAATCGTTGATTTTGCTGGAAAACCCGTAAATTTTTCTGTTGGTTGAATTTTGTGTAAATCACCAGTAATGTGCGTGATTTTAAACTGATCGTTATTGACAGATAAAATCATACGGATACTACTGAAATAAATAGCCCAGTTGTTATCATTAATTGCAGCACCTTGATTAGTTAGGGAAATCGTCGCCCTATTACAAGCCGCCCAATCAGCTCCTAAAGCAGCACAATTAATACCATGTTCACCTGCTTGATTATCGTTAACAGTGTATTTTACACTAAGTTGGGAACTGATTGAGTCCACAATCGGTTGAGATGCAAAAGCAGTTTGTATCATCCCGATACTTAATAAAGATGCAATCGATGTTGCAAGAACTGCAATTTTGAACTTTTTCATAATGTGATTACCTATTTCTGTTTAGCATTAAAAACGGTAAATGGAATAGTTATGATGAACTTTATATCGTGTTCATCTTGAAAAATATTGCCATATCCACCATCCCAACTTGGTATATTAGTATGATTGTTATATTTGGTATAATGTAATTGGAAGGAAGTATTCTTAACCCATCCATTTGGAACTGTATAACCCAGATCAAAATTATATGCTGATTCTATTAAGCGTTGCTTTTGGTTAAAATCAGGATTAGTGCTTGGCTTTGCATTCCAACCATAAGCATAAGATATTCCAGTTTTCCAACCAGTAAGATAATGTGATAGATAGCTAAAATCATAAGTTGCTTCAGCAAATACGGCTTTTTCACCATTGGCATTAAAATCAGAACGAGAATTCCACCAAACATCCAAACGACCATTTGAAGATGCATAATCAGGCGTCATACGTTGTAAAAAAAAGCCCTGCTCTCCTCTAGCTTTTACGGCTACACCCTCAAGCCTTAAACCTACTGCTCCGATTTGATAACCTAGAGTCACAGACTGTAACCAAGCTAAACCGTCATACACATTCATTCCAGCATGTGACTGATCCTTTGCACCATAGAACTGATAACTCATCGCCAAAGGGTTATCAAACAATTTGGTTTCATAAGAAACCTTACCAAAGTATTGATTCATATAATTATGAGATTGACCAAAAGCACCTTCTAGAACTAAACTATTTTTAAAATCATACTTAAAACCAACTGAATGCAAGTAGCTAATCTCCTTTCCTGCACCCCACTCACGAAATTCATAAAGTCTCTTATACCATGGTGCTTTATATCGATCCGCCCACATATAGGACATTGACAATTCACCAGCATCTTCAAAACTCAATGTGGTACCCAATTCTAATCCACGATAAGTACCAGGTAAAAAACTCAAATGCGTAGCTAATAAGGTTTGACCTGAAGGTTGTATATAACCTATATTCATCCAAAAAGCTTCACCAATTTTAAAATTGACCTGAGCTTTATAAAAACTAAGCCCACTCACGTCTTTTTTGTAATCTTCTTTCCAACGAGTATTTGCCCCACTAAATCCTATTTCATTCGGATGCCCATTACCACCATTACTAACTTCCCAAGCGCCATAACCTCCTAGGTTAACAGCAAACATATTGGCAATATACCCTGATTTAAAATCCAAATTGGTATTAAATGACGTATGTCTAAGATTTTTTTCATACTTATGTTCTTCAACATTTTTTCTTTCTCTATCACGATTCCAGAAAAATACATTTCCTGTCAATTCAGAATCTTTAACAAAATTACTGTAATAAATAGCATGGACAGGTACAATACTTGTTAGCAGCGATAAAAATAAAATCAATTTGGTTAAATGATTTAATGATTGAGGCACTATTAATGCATTACATAAATTCATATCTGCTTCCTTAAAACAACTTTGTTTAATCTACAGTAAGATAAGTCAGCATCTAACTTATCTTAATTAGTTAGAATAACTATATATATTTTCATAATGCATAAATATATTTAGATTATCAAATTAGATAACCTATAATCGTGATCCTAATCACCAAAATAGTATTTTTTTGTGTGATTTTTTCGATAAATATCACAACCTCTTTTACTTTTAAAAAGTATAGTATTAAGTTTTAATAATAATATTGTGTAAATTTTTATATAACCAATTAAATTATAAAAAATAATAAGATGTGGTAAAAATGAAGAGTATAATAGGGGATAAATAGAAATTTAAAAGAGAAATTTCTTAAATTTCTCTTTTAAAACTTTAATAAATATACTTTTAAACTACCTTAAAATTGATATTTCTTTTAACTAGAAAAACATACTCATTCAAACTATTTTTCAGTATCAAGTTCTTCAAAACTTTTAACTAATTCGTCAATCGCTTTCACCTGTTTTAAGAAAGGTTCAAGTTTAGCTAATGGTAAGGCCGATGGACCATCACATTTTGCATTGTTTGGATCTGGGTGTGATTCTAAAAATAATCCAGCAATACCAACAGCCATACCGGCACGAGCAAGCTCAGTAACTTGACCTCTACGCCCCCCCGAAGAAACACCCATAGGATCACGGCACTGAAGCGCATGTGTTACATCAAAAATGACAGGCGAGCCATGACTAGCTTTTTTCATAATATTGAAACCAAGCATATCAACAACTAAGTTATCATATCCAAAGCAACTACCTCTATCGCAAAGGATCACTTTATCATTACCTGCTTCTTCAAACTTTTCGACAATATTCCCCATTTGCCCAGGACTAACAAATTGTGGCTTTTTGACATTAATCACGGCACCAGTTTTTGCCATAGCAACAACTAAGTCGGTTTGTCTTGCTAAAAAAGCAGGGAGTTGAATAACATCAACAATTTCAGCTACAGGCTTACACTGCTGCTCAGTATGGACATCGGTAATGATTTTAACACCAAATTGTTGCTTAAGTTCTTGGAAAATTTTCATTCCTTCTTCTAAACCAGGACCTCGATAAGAATGTACTGATGAACGATTAGCTTTATCAAAAGAAGCTTTAAAAATATAAGGAACATTAAGTTTATTAGTCACTGTGACATAATGTTCACATATTTTCATCGCTAAATCGCGCGACTCAAGCACGTTCATGCCACCAAATAAAACAAATGGTAAATCATTAGCTACAGTGATATCACCTACTTTTACTCTTTTTTGCTGCATCATAAAATTTTCCTAATTAAGGTTTAAACCAACGACCAAGGGTTACTCTATCATTACCACTATAGTCTTGAAAGGTTTCAACTAACTGAAATCCGTGTTGTTTAAAAATCGTTTGAACATCTTCACCTTGTTTCCAACCATGTTCAATCAGTAACCAACCATATTGAGTTAAATGTCTGGTTGCACCTTGTACGATTAATCTAATATCAGCCAATCCTTTATCTTCTGAAACCAAAGCACTTTTTGGCTCAAAACGTACATCACCTTGAGATAAATGTATATCTGAAGGTTCGATATAAGGTGGATTGCTGATAATCATCGAGAATTTACGGCTTTTAATCGGTTTATACCAATCACCTTGCAAAAAATAAACATTATCAACCCCAATTTGGGTTGCATTTTGTTGTGCAAGTATTAACGCATCTCGATTTTTTTCTACTGCCGTAAATAAGCTGTCTGGTCGCTCTGTTGCCATAGCAATCGCAATAGCACCAGTTCCTGTACCTAAATCTAATACTTCACAAGGCACTTTAGGCAAGAATTCTAACCCTAATTCAACCAACTTTTCGGTATCTGGTCTTGGAATCAACGTTGAGTTAGAAACATTAAATTTTAAAGACCAAAACTCTTTTTCACCAGTAATATAGGCAATAGGTTCACCTTTTTGGCGGCGTCTTAAATTTGCTTCTAAAGCGGTTAATTCATCACTTGTTAGTAATGTTTCACTAAAAGCCATTAAAAATGTTCGCGTTTTATGAGTAACAAAACTCAATAAAATTTCAGCATCACGCTTTGGGCTTTCACTTTCAATTAGTGTTTGAGAAGCATATTTAAGCCATTCTAGGTAGTTCATTCATCTTGTTCCGATAAAGCAGCAAGTTGATCTGCTTGATATTCTTGAATAATCGGCTCAACTAACATATCCAACTTACCTTCCATGACTTCATCTAAACGATAAATAGTTAAATTAATACGATGATCGGTAACTCGCCCTTGTGGGTAATTATACGTCCTAATTCGATCTGAACGATCGCCTGTACCTAATAAATTACGCCTTGTTGAAGCTTCTTCTTGTTGACGTTTTCGCATTTCAGCATCTTGAATACGCGCAGCTAAAACTGACATCGCTTTAGCTTTATTTTTATGTTGCGAACGCTCATCTTGACACTCAACCACAATTCCAGTTGGAATATGAGTAATACGAATTGCTGAATCAGTAGTATTAACATGTTGACCACCTGCGCCCGAGGAGCGATAAGTATCAATTTTTAAATCGGCTGGATTAATTTCTGGCATTTCTGCTTCAGGGATCTCGGGTAAAACAGCCACAGTACAAGCAGAAGTATGGATACGGCCTTGTGATTCGGTTTCTGGCACACGCTGCACTCGATGCCCACCTGACTCAAATTTTAAATTACCATAAACACCGTCACCGCTAACCAGCATAATGACTTCTTTGTATCCCCCATGTTCACCATCATTTGAACTCATGATCTCAACGCGCCAATTGCGTGATTCAGCGTAGCGAGTATACATTCTGGCTAAGTCACCTGCAAAAATAGCGGCTTCATCACCTCCTGTTCCAGCTCTAACTTCAACAAAGCAATTATAGTCATCATTAGGATCTTTAGGTAATAATAAAACTTGAAGTTGTTTTTCTAAACTTTCAACGCGGCTTAAGGCTTCGTTTAATTCCTCTTGAGCCATATCACTCATTTCAGGATCCGACAGCATCATTTTAGCTGTTTCAATATCTTCTTGCGTCCGTTTCCAGCCAGTAAAACATTTAACGACATCGGTTAATTGTGAATATTCTTTAGAAAGAGAACGAAAACGATTTTGATCGGCGATAACTGATGCGTCAGACAATAATGCTTGAACCTCTTCATAACGCTCTTGTAGAGCTTCTAACTTACTGATAATTGAAGATTTCATAAAAGTATAAGTTTAGTAATAATCATTAATTGAATTTGCAAGGTATTATATACTTAATTGCCTTGGAAATACAGTTTCGTCACTATGTCAATAGTTTACATATCAATAATTAGCTGAAAAATATAAACATATTAAACTTTCGATTTTGTTTCTTACTCTTTTAAAAGTTTGATTTCTGATGTTTTCATTTCACTGTATTTTCTCGCCATTTATAGAAAAATTGAGGTACCGATTCTATATTTATGGCAAAGTTTTTTGACTGTAGAATCAATGCCTATTTTTTTAGCAATGTTAGTTTAGGAGAACAAGTTACATATTCAGTTTATCGCTGTGTATACAGGGAACACAACCAACAACAGGATGTATGAATTCCACCTCGCGGTTTATCCCTGTGTATACAGGGAACACGGGAGATTTGATTTTGATGAAAAATCATGGGTCGGTTTATCCCTGTGTATACAGGGAACACGGGCAGGGGTTAAACCGATCGAAGGGTGCGTACGGTTTATCCCTGTGTATACAGGGAACACTTAATTCCTGCAAGGTTAGCTACAATTGACATCGGTTTATCCCTGTGTATACAGGGAACACAAAGCCCGCTACTAAATTCACGGGCAAACGGACGGTTTATCCCTGTGTATACAGGGAACACGCGTGTCATAAATATCTTTTGATTGCTGACCGCGGTTTATCCCTGTGTATACAGGGAACACTCTAATTGTAGCTATCTGTTTTATTTACAGTTATAGCGACCAACAAATTCTACCAGATTTTTTAAATTTTTAAAGATTTTTAACTTATTGATTTTTAATAAGTCGTAAGTAGGCTTTTTCCAATTTCTATCGTTCCACCAAGAAACACCAATTTTTAATTTAAATTCAAAAAGATATAAATATTCGAATGTACCTAAACAAAAAATATTGTCTTTTACTTTCGTATTAGCGTGAGCTTTTCCCTACTTATTTATGGTGTGTTTTTTACACAATTACGATCATACAAGGTTTATTATCCTCTGAATTATTATCGATTGTTTAATACAGAATAACGGTTTAATGCGCTCTTCTTTTTCTAGTTGCCAGTTGCTTTTGACATGTTCGTGCGCTTCGTCCACCACGTCTAAGGCAAAATCACGGAGGTAAGGCTCGGT